>JAZRTN010000116.1:0-10494 GCA_045652045.1 Clostridia bacterium | reverse complement strand
CAATATTATTAGGCAATGATATCTATATTGACCCTTTTAACCTTGACGAAGAAGATTATCCAAAAGCAAAAGTTGTGTTTATTACACACCCACACTACGACCATTGTTCAATAGATGATCTTAAAAAAATTGTAACCAGAGATACTATGCTTATTTCTGTGAGAGAAGTAGTTGATGATTTGGTAAAAAAGGGCCTTAAAGTAAACTGGCACGTAGTTAAACCAAATTGTAAGTATGATATAGAGGGTATTAAGTTTGAAACAATTCGTTCTTATAACATCTCTAAAAAATTCCACCCAAAAAATAGTAACTGGTTAGGATACATTATTACTCTTGACAAAACACGTTTTGCAATAGTGGGAGATAGTGACCTAACGCCAGAATTGAAGAAAATAAAATGTGATGTATTGTTTGTTCCTATTGGTGGTACATATACTATGGACGCAAAACAAGCTGCACAGTTAGCTAATACATTGAAACCAAAAATTACCGTGCCTGTACACTATAATTTACTTGTCGGCAATAAAGAGGACGAAGCAATATTTATAGAAGAACTTAATGATGATTTAGGCTATCAAATACATATAGAATAGCAAAAAAGACACCATAAAACGGTGTCTTTTTTTATAAACAATACCAGTTAAAAATATTGCCCCTGTTAAATCCCAGTTTTTCAAAATAGCCATCTAATTTGCTATTTAGCGAGCAAACATATTTGGCACCCTTTTTCTTAGCAAAATCAATTGCGTTATTTACTAAATTTTCGCCAATGTTTTTGTTTCTATTTTCTGGGGATACAAATAAGTTTTCGATATGCAGTTTAAAAAAGTCAGGGCTGTACATACATATGATTGCACCTGCGATTTTGTCTTCACTCATATAGCATAATACAAAACTATCTGGGTTAGATATAAAACTATCTAGCATTTGTTTAGACCACTGCATTTTTCCGTTTTGTGTAGATAAAGCCCCACAATCATTTGCTAAATTATAAACATTTTCTGCCATATCAGGCGTTGCCTTTTTTGTTGACATAATAAACTCCTTTTGTTTGTTTTAATTATTTACAAAAAAATTTTTTGTTAAACAATTTTGTGTAGAATATTATTATCTATTAAATTGACTATTTAAAATAAAAATGTTAGTATTTAGTTATAAAATGTATATAATTAATTACATCTTTTATATATAAATTTTATTTTTTATTCTCAAATAAAAAAGGAGACGCCATGAAAAAAAGAAGTCTTTCTATTATCGGGTGTTTAGTTGCTCTAATCGCTGTAATTACTATGGGTTTATTTTTAAACAAAAGCTCAGCCTACGCAGCAGAATCTGACGAAGACCTAAACATCACCGAAACAACCAACCTAAATGCAGAGTATTTTACAGATCCACAACTTTTTGCAGCACTAAGCAAAATTTATAAAGACGATTTGGGTGGTAATCTTGCAGAAGTAACTTACGGCTCTTTTAAAGAAGTAGAATTGTTGGATTTAAGTTACGCTCATACAGGATACAAAATATCTTCTCTTGATGGTATTGAGTATTTGTTTTTTAACAAACTAAAAGCTATCAATCTTGAAGGTAATGGACTAATCGAAGTTTCACAAGCACATTTTACAAAAATGATTACATTAGAAACTATTGATTTAAGTGATAACAAACTTGAAACTTGTGTTTTATCTACAACAGTACAACCATCAAATATTGACTTAGCCAACAATAAACTTGATGCAATTGATTTATCTAATATGAAAAACGACTCTACACTAGGCTATGCAACAGCAAACCTTAGTGTAAACGATTTTGATAATGTAGCAGATATTGTGTTGCCAGAAAGAACAGGCGAACACCCAACAACTGTTAAAATATCTCTTGCTCAAAACTATCTAACAGACGCAGTAGCATCTGACTTTGGTGGACACACAGTTAGCCTTCAATTACAAGGTATGCATGTTGGCGCAGTAAAAAGTGTATCAAATACTTATTTTAGATTAACAAATGATTCAGAAGGCACATACACAGATCTTACAGCAAAATTGTTTTATAGAAGTGGTAGCGCTTATTACCAAAGTGACGTGCTAAATCCAGACGCTAACTTAGTTTCTGAAAGCGACCAAGAAGGTAGATTAATTTTACAACCTGGCAAAATGTACCTAAGATTTTACAATAACGGCGTTGAACTAAACGATACAGTTTATTATTCACACGAAATTGACGTTTATCCAAAAGCTCCAACAATGATTGTTAAAGTTAACAAAAAACAAGTTGAAGCAAAAACTGGCGATAGCTTCAAAAAAGACTTTGAAGTTGTTGCAGTAACAAGCATAAAAAATGCAGAAACATATATTGCTTTTTCAGGCGACGAATATCAACTAGGTAACACAGCCTTTATCAAAAAAAGAGGCACATATACAATTTCTGCATATGTAACATATGACGGATTGCAAAGCAACAATGCAACAATTACTCTTAGAAATAACAACTCAACAGGAATGACTTGGGGCTTAATTATTGTTATTGGTGTTGTTATTGCATTAGTAGCAGGTTACACATTAATTAAATGGTTTAAGGGTGGTGCAGTTGTTTCTCCACTATCAGACAAAGAAGTTAGAAGAATAGAAAACAACAAAAAACCAAACCAAAACCCAAAAAATAAATAATGAATTATAAAACAGCCCTATTAAATAGGGTTGTTTTTTTGTCAAAACAAAAAAACTTTGTTTAAAAGTTAGTTAACTTAATATTATTGTGCTAAAATATAAATATAATTTTTTAAAGGAACATCTTATGAAAAAACAATCAAAGCAAGTAGTTATTATAACAGGTGCTTCAAGTGGTATAGGCAAGGCAACTGCGCAACTTTTTGTAAACAAAGGTTATGTTGTGTATGGGGTCGCAAGAAGAGATTTTAGTATAGAAGGAGTAAACACCGTTTTGGGTGATATTACTCAGCCAGAAGATATTGATCGTATCGTAACATATGTTATGGGTAGAGAAAATAAAATTGATTTAATTATCAATAATGCAGGTTGTGGAATATCAGGTGCTGTTGAGTTTACTGACAGTCAAGAAGTAAAAAGACTTTTTGATGTAAACTTTATGGGTGCAGTCAACTTTAACCAAAGACTACTTCCTATTTTTAGAAAACAAAAGTCAGGCAAAATTATCAACATTAGTTCTGTTGGAAGTTTTATACCTTTGCCTTTCCAAGCATTTTATTCTGCAAGCAAAGCTGCTCTTTGTTCATATGCAAAAGCTTTAAGACAAGAAGTTAAGCCTTTTAATATTAAAGTAACCAACGTTTTGCCAGGTGATATCAAAACGGGCTTTACTGCAAGTCGCAAAAAATCCACCCTTGATACACAAGGCGTGTATAAAGAAAGAGAAGAAAAGTCAATCTCTCGTATGGAAAAAGATGAACAAAACGGCATGGATCCAATCAAAGTAGCCAAAGTTGTTTATAAACTAGCTAAATCAAAAAATCCACCACCAAAAAAAGTTGTCGGAGCGATGTATAAACTTATAAGTTTTCTTGCAAAAATACTACCAGAAAGATTTGTTTTGTGGGTAGTAAGCAAACTTTATGCCTAATTAATTTAGGCAATTTGTTCTCGTGGTGAAATGGATATCACATTTGTTTCCGGGGCAAATATTCCAGGTTCGACTCCTGGCGAGAACACCAAAAGCAATTTAAGGAAAAATTAATGAACAATAAGATTAAAGGATGTTTGATAGGTGGAGCTATTGGTGATGCACTAGGTTATCCAATAGAGTTTGTAAAAGGCATCAAAGAAAGACAAGTCACAACCTATAAAGACAATTTTGGTGTAATATCAGACGACACACAAATGACTCTGTTTACAGCAAATGCGCTTTTATGGAGAGATACACGCCTTTTTCTAAAAGGCACAACAATACCAGTAGAAGATGCAATATATAATGCTTATCTTGATTGGTTAGATACACAAATTAATCCACAAACCTTGATGGGCAATTCTTGGATAAAGCATTTGCCAGAGTTAAAGGCTATGCGTGCGCCTGGCAACACTTGTATGTCAGCCTTAAAGTCAAATGTTATGGGAACTTTAACAAAACCAATAAATGACAGTAAAGGTTGTGGGGGAGTTATGAGAGTTGCTCCAATTGGACTTTATACAAGGTTTTCAGAAGTTGCAGGAGAATATGCTGCAAAAGCAGCTGCAATAACTCACGGGCATATTTATAGTTCAATGTCAGCATTCGTTTTGGCCGCAATGATTAATGTTATAGTCAAGACCAATTCAACAATATTAGATGCCTTAAACTTGGCTACAACTCAAATGCAGGCATTTTTTGAAAAGAATAAATTGTGCAAAACAAAAGTAATCAATGAGTTTATAAGTATAATAAATAAAGCTGTTGATTTGAGTAAACAAGATATTAGTGACGCTCAGGCTATAAAATTGTTAGGTGAGGGGTGGGTTGCAGAAGAAGCCCTAGCTATTGCAATATATTCTTGCTTAAAATATTCTAACGATTTTGTTTCGGCAATTATTTGTGCCGTTAATCACGATGGAGATAGTGATTCGACAGGAGCAATAGCTGGTAATATTATTGGTGCATATCTTGGTTTTGATAAAATACCTAGTTATTATGTAGACAACTTACAACTAAAAGAAGTAATCTCAGAGCTCGCAAACGACTTGTCTGTTTGTATACCAGTTTCAGAATACAGCACAAACCAAGACCAATATTGGATAGATAAATACGTTGCCTGTAAGGTAGAAAATCATTCAACAATGCATTAAAAAGCGTTTGTTATTTAGGAGAAAACAATGCAAATTGAGGTTAATAGAGTAAAAATTTTTGTTACTGTTCCTAGGGAAAACTCACCACAAGTTATAGATGCTGTATGCTCAAACGGAGCAGGGATAATAGGTAACTATACTCACTGTACAGCAACTGCACAAGTTCAAGGAACATTTAAGCCAAATGACCAAGCTAACCCATATATAGGTTCATCAAACAAGCTAGAAGTGGTCCAAGAAGACAAAATCGAATTTGTGTGCAATGTAGATAAAGTAAAACAAGTTATACAAGCACTAAGAAAAGTTCACCCTTACGAAGAGCCTGCAATAGATATAGTGCCACTAATTGATGAAGAGTGTTTTTAAGGAGATAAAAATGGTTGAAGTAGAAGTCGGCTTTAAAATTAAACAAACGCAATTTCAAGCCGAACAAATATTAAAACAAGACGGCTACGAACTAATGTATTCAACTCAAACTCACGATTTGTATTTTACTAACAAAAAGCTAGACGCATCTATGAGCGAACAACAAATCAAGTTTAGCTGTGTAAGATTTAGACACTCAGGCGGCGGGTGTAGTTTTGATAACTACAACATTTTCAAACAAGGCCCAGATAAATTCAAGTGCTCCCTAGACGAAGCAGGCGAGTATTTTATAGAACTAAAAAAAGCAGGGTTTAACAAAGTAATAGATACTTTCAAAACAGATTTTATTTATAAAAAAGGCAATTCTTATCATCAATTACAAAACATCAAATATGTGGGGTTGCTTGATTATTATTATGATGAAGAAATTTTTGGCAAACCAGAAAAAGAGCAGTTTAATATATTAAAAAATAAAATGCTTGATTTAGGCTTTGAGTTGGAGTATGAGCTTGGTGTAGATAAACTAAGAAGTTTAGTATCGCAACAACCATGTTTTTCTATTAACCAAAATGGTAATTATAACCAAATGAAGTAAGGTAATGTTATGGAAGAGTATTTAGATATATTTAATATTGACGGCGACTTGTTAGGCAAATTAACACGCAGCGAGTGTCATCAAAAAGATATAGGTGTTTATCACAAAGCTGTTTGGGTTTGGATTAAAAATAGCAAAAACCAGTATCTAGTTCAAAAAAGGTCTATGTTTAAGAAAAAGAGCCCTGGCAAATGGGATATGCCAGTAGCAGGCCATGTTTCTAGTGGCGAAAGTTCTATTTTAACTTGTGTTAGAGAAGCTCAGGAAGAATTGGGTGTGAACGTTACAGAAAAAGACTTTATATTTTTAAAAGAGTGGGTTAACCAATATGGTTGGGAACTTGCTCAAATATACTTGTTAAAACTAGATGTGGATATTAAAGATATAAAACTTCAACAAGAAGAAGTAGAAGCAGTTCAATGGTTAGAGTATGAAGATTTTGTTAACCTTTTATATTCACAAGAATTTTGCGAGCACGCAATAGAATATAAAGATTGGGTGTCAAAAAGACTAAAAGATAAATAGTAAGGAGTAAATATGAATATAGCAGTAGAAGTAGTTGGCATATCTGCCACAGTATTAATTTTTATATCAATGATGTTTAAAACAACTTCGGTTGTGGGAAGTATTTGGATGCGTGCTTTAAATATAGCAGGTTCAATAGCATTTTTAGTATATGGCATATTGTTGCCAGCAATAGCAACAGCAGTTTTAAACGGCGCATTAGTTGTTGTTAACACTTATCACCTAGTTATGTTAATAATTAATTATAAAAAAGATAAAGCTCACAAACCAAACGATAAACTAGAACGCCAAACAAGTGAGGAAAAATAATGAAAGTGTTTTTAAAATATTTTGCTATACCGTTGCTTATTGCAACAATAGCCGCCGTATTATTTATAGTCGATAGTTTAATTGGTGGGTTATTTGTGAAGGGTAAGTCTTTTACATGGGTGGCATTTATTATTTGGACAGTTTTTTACACAGCAACCTTAACTGATAGAGTAAAAGCTTTAATTGGCGTGTGTCTAGGCATACTTGCGGCAGTTATTATGATGCTTATCACAAGCTCGTTTAGCTTTAATGTTTATACTATTAGTATCAGCGCTCTTATAGGTGTTTTTGTGGTTAACTTTTTAGTTATGCACTTAGACAAAACTGCAAAAATATGGTGCAACTCAATTTCTGGTGCGTTTGCAGGTATTTCACTTACTTTTAGTGGATTAGGTATAGGTTTAAATCCATTGGCAAGCGTAAGCGAAGCGTTTTTGATGATTGGCATTATTCTTACATATGTTGTACTTGGTTTGGCTTGTGGTTTCTTTTCAACCTTCTTTACAAACAAAATAAATAAAAAACTAGCAACCTTTGCTCCAACAGAACAATCAAAATCATAAAAATCCAAAATTAAAACAAGGTAAAAGCCTTGTTTTTTTTAAAATATTTGGACGGAAAATATTTGTGTGATATAATGTAACAGTTTAAATTATGTTAGTTTTTGTTTTAATTACTCAAACTGATTAAAAATATATTAGGGGTTAGTATGAAAAATCTATTTAAATTTAGTTTTATATTTGTTTTATTATTAATAGTTCCAATATTTGCAGCCTGTGGAGAAAAGGAGCATACACACAAATATGTAAATGATGTGTGCGCAGAATGTCTAGATGGGGCAAATTGCTATGTAGAAAAAGATGGAAACAAAACTTACTTTGCATCTTTGCAAAAAGCAGTTGATTTTACTCCTAGTGCATTAGAAAAATCCCAAGCTCCAGAATCTTATACAAAAATTGTTGTTATGAAAGATTTTAGTGGAGATGGTGTTAAAGTTGCTGATTACAGAAAAGTAGAATTTGATTTTGCAGGGTTTACATACACATTAGACGGCAAAATGGTTGGTTCTAGTGGTACAGAAACTAACGGCTTCCAAATACTTAAAGATACAGCAGTAATTTTTAATAATGGTACTTTAAAACAAGGCATTAATGGTGCAAGAGCCCTTATTCAAAATTATACAGATATTAAATTAGTTGACTTCAACTTGGATACAGAAAATGTTCAAGCAATAAATGATTGTGGTTCAGCCCTATCTTGTAATCATGGGGCCTCTATTATTACGGGGGATTCAAATATTATTACAACTCAAGATAAGTACGGCATTATTTTGAATTATGGCAATTTATCAAAGTATAGAGAAAAAGGCGTTCAGGTTACCTTTGATGAAAACTACATTGGTACTGTCTCTGGTAAAATAGGTTATTTTAATTCAACAACTCTTGAAGGTTGGACAGAAAAAACCGTTTTAACTATAAAGTCTGGCAATTTTGAAGTTTCTACAATCACCGACGAACAAGATGTTGATGAGAATATTCAAATAACTGGTGGAGTATTTAATCAAAATGTTGGGAAATTTTGCTTAAATTATTATGAGTGTTACGCAGAGAATAATGTTTATAAAGTAAGACGGGTTGATTCTGAACAAGTTGTTTGTTATGTTGAAAACAACATGTTAAGGACATATTATAACTCTTTAAATGATATACCGGGCAACGCGGAAGGAACCTTGTACTTTTTAAAAGATTATGAAGAAGATTCTTGGACCTATCTAAGTCCTGCAAGAGGTAGAATCAAAACAGTTGACTTTGGCGGACATACTTATATTACAGAGTATTTTGAAAATATCTCAAATGTTGTATTTAGAAACGGAACGATAGAAAATAGTGCCATTCGCAATTGGGGTTCTATAACTTTTGATAATCTTAATCTAGTTAATTGTAATATTGAACAATATTATGCAAACATTACATTTACTGGTGAGTCAAATTTAGAAAACACAATTTTGGACATCTGCCATGATCCGGAAGAGTTGGGGCAAGATCCAAATGCTTACATTAACGTTTCTTTCACAAGTGATTATACAGGCGTTGTTGGTTTTACAGAAGATTACTCTGGACCATACACTAGTAATTTTAATATTTATTGTAGAGACGATTATGATTGGAGTACAATTAATATTACAATTGGAAATGGTACTTTTAAAAGCTTTGGTAGGTTAACTGACTGTAATGCAACCATATCTGGTGGTACTTTCTATAATTTTAGTTCGGCTCCATATACAAGTTTTTATTATGAAAGTGGAGAGACGGACAATGCAACAAAAATTACTGGTGGGGTTTTTAATATTGATGTATCAGATCTTTGCTATGAAACCGCAGTTGAACAAGATTCAATTCAAATTGAAGAAAACGGCGAGATGATAGATAAAACAATCTATACAGTTAAAAAGGCCAGTGTAAAAATTTACGATGGCTTTCAATATTTATATTTCTTTACCCCTGAGGAAGCTGTTAGTATTGCGACAGACGGAGATACAATTTATTGTTTGCAAGACATATACCGCAGAGGGTTTGCTGTCGAGGGTAAAGAACTAACATTTGACTTAAACGGGCATGAGTATGTTGTAACT
Source organism: Clostridia bacterium (assembly GCA_045652045.1). Lineage (GTDB taxonomy): Bacteria > Bacillota > Clostridia > Christensenellales > UBA1242 > CAKVLS01. The sequence continues at coordinate 1,277 of JAZRTN010000116.1, read as the reverse complement.
ACAAGTTCTGTATTTAAAACTTCAAAGAGTGCTAAGGTGACTATTAAAAACGGAACAATTAAGCCGTACAAACAAGCATCATTAAAAACACTCTTCCAGGTTTATGCGGGGATAACGCTTGAAGACGTCAATATTTATGGTAAAAATGACACATATGGTGGCAATGTAGCTGATTTAATATCTTGTTATTATGGGACAATAATAATAAAAGGAAATTCTCAAATTATAGCTTCTGCAGGAAACAATGTTTTAAATATGTATTGGGGTTTAAGTGTTAATTACAAAAAGGGCATGACAGTTAATGTGAACATTAATAATGATTGTGTTTTTTCAGGCAATGTTGTTTATGACGCAGATAGCCGCTATACAACAGGTATTGAATGGGAGAAAGTAACTATACTAAACATGAATAGTGGAAACTTTGACGTTAACTTTGTAAATGCGCAAAATGTTGAAACAATGTACGTCTGGGCAAAAGGTGGAACTTATAGCAAAGATGTAAGTGCCTACTGTCCAACAGGATATGAATGTATATGTGTTTCAGAAGGAGTATATCAAGTTTCTACAACAGCAGCTTAAATAAAATTAAAAAACAAGGTAAAAGCCTTGTTTTTTGTTTTGATGGGTTTATTTTTGGCAAAAATACTAGTATGTGGAATAAGATAACTAATTATTTTAATAGCAATGTTTATAATATATTAATATTCTTTGCTGTATTTGTTGTAGGTATTGTCTTTATTAAAGTTTTGTTAAAAATAATTAATAAGATGTTTTTAAAAAGTAAAATAGAAAAAATTGCTCAGAACTTTTTTGTTAGAATAATTAAGTTTGTTTTGTATTTAGTATTTATTCTTGTTTTGTTAAGCATTGTTGGAGTTAAACTTACTGGCATTCTTACAGCTCTTAGTGCTGTGATTTTGGCTATTGGTGTGGCGTTACAAAACAACATTGCCAATCTTGCAAATGGCATTGTGATAATATCTAGCAAAATGTTTAAAAAAGATGATTATATTATTGTGGGCGAGAGTGAAGGTAGTATTTTGTCAATTAATTTTTTGTTTACTACTATTGTTACGCCCGACAATAAAAAAATAACAATACCAAATTCAACCATTGTAAATGCGCAAGTGGTTAATTCTAGTTATTATCAAAGTAGAAGGGTAGACATTAATTTTCATGTAACGTTTGAAACAGACATACAAAAAATAAAAAATATTGTAAATAAAATTATTAAAGCAAACATAAAAATTTATTCTTCTCCAAAACACATTTGCAAC
>JAZRTN010000115.1:0-23652 GCA_045652045.1 Clostridia bacterium | reverse complement strand
TGTGATTGCACCCATAATAGCTGATTCTATTAAGAAGATTTTACTTACGTCGCTACCCTTAGCACCAATAGCTCTTAATATACCTATATCTTTTTGCTTATTAACTACACTTAGTGAAACAAAGTTAAATAACAAGATTACTGAGAATATACCAAGTATTAATGCTACCCATCTAAATACTATGCTAAAAATCTTAAAGATATTGGCAACCATATAAAGGGTTTCTGATAGTTCACTTACGTGGTACATATATAAATCATCTGCTTCACGAAGAAGTCTTTCGTTTGCACTTTCGTTGTCTGAAAGTATTGTGTATAGGCCTTTTAGGGCGTAGTTTTCTTGTTTGATTTCTAATAAGTAGTTGTCATCAGCAATCATTGTAACTGCACTGCCGTACATAGTTGCATCAGGAACAAGTTTTACAAGTTCTTCAAAATCAACAACACCAACTACATTTAAAAATTTTTCTTGTGCTGGGCCGTCTTTCATATCAAGAATTTTGTAGTTACCAAAAGCAACTGTGTTAAACTCTGCTTTTTTGTCTGCGTTGTCAGCATAATAAACAAAGTTATCTACACTTTCGTTTGTGTTTGTTTTGAATAATTCGTCATAAGTAGTAACAGGTAATACGATTGAATTTTCTACTGTTTTTAATAATTCAATAGCATCTGCGCTTATGGCTTTTTCTCTGATTAATTCGTCAGCATCAACGCCGTCCATATTAAGAAGTTCGTCCATACTGAATACATAACCTGCCATTTTGTAAGCTTTTTTGTTATATTCGCCTAAGGCTGGTCTAAATTTGAAACGTTCGATTTGGGCAAAACTACCATTTTGAGCGACATCATTTATAAATGTTGTATCAGGTGTATACACAATAGAATATACATTATTAACAATGTCGGCAAAAACTTCGTAGTCTTTGTGAGAAGTAAATGTTGATGTGTCTTCCGGGTCTCGCATGTATGTATCAATTAAATCTTTAAATACAATGTCGTAGTTAGTAATAATAATACCACTAATGTTATAATGAAGTCCTAATGCATCATTAAAACCTTTATACAAAAGATATTCATACAAAGCTGTGTCGCTTGTTTTATCTCCTGTCCAGATTAAGTCATCTTGCATTGAGTCGTTTAAGCTTTTAAAGTTCTTTTTGATAATAACGTCTGCTAGATAATCTGTTATTGCAACACTGTTTTGTCCTAATTGTGGATATGAACCAAACTTAAACTGGATATTTTCTTGACCTTCTAGGGCAAGATATTTAGCAGAATCTTTCTCAGAAATAATGATATTACCACCAATTGTGTTTGTGTATGGTGTTGTAAGATTTCTACCAAGCACAGACATTAACATAGACATTAAGCTTGTATCCATATTGGCAGATACCATAGAATTTAAGCCATAATATTCGTAAAACTCAAAGTCACCTTTGACTTTGGTAAGTTTTTTGTAATTCTTTTGTGGTAAGGTGTCATATGTTACTTGGTTGCCACGCAAGAAGGTATCAAGGTCTTTGTTATATTCACCTTGTTTTAAAACAATTTTGTTAATATCGTTTCGATAAAAGCTTCCACTAGAAGCTTTGGCTATATCATAATTTGCAAATATTTGGCTAAGACCAAACAATGCAAGAGATATAACTGTTAAGAATATTGTAACAACAAGTCTAAACTTTTTGGTTTTAAAGTTGGACACTGCTATTTGTGAAGCATATCTATTTGGAAATCTAGATTTAATTAACCTAAAACCATCACGTTTGGTATTTTTTGTGTCAGTTGTTGGAGTAAAGGTGCTATCGTCTCTTTGTCTGATTTTTGCTTTACCAGAGCTCTCTTTGATAGCTTTGTTTACTTTTGCAACTTCTCTTTTTGTAAGGCTACGATTTTTTGGAAGATAGATTTGGTTGCCCTTTACCTCAAAATCTTTGCCATCATCTTCAACCCTAGATACATCACTTATTACATTGCCATCGGCAAGCTCTATTATACGGTCTGCATATTTTTCGGCGTTTTCTCTATCGTGGCTGACTATTACTATAAGCTTGTTTTTTGAAAGTTCTTTCAAAAGATCAAATATTTGCTTACTTGTGTTTGAGTCTAGGTTACCTGTTGGTTCATCGCCAAAGATAATTTCTGGGTCCTTAACTAGTGCTCTTGCTATTGCTACCCTTTGCTTCTGGCCGCCACTAAGTTCGTTTGGTTTACGCTTAGCGTATTCTTCTAGGCCTACTTGACTAAGTATATTGTCGATAACTTTTTTTGTTGCTTTTTGGTTTTGAAGTTTAAGCGCTAAAGCTATGTTATCTGCAACTGAAAAGTCGTCCATAACATTATACTCTTGGAATATAAAGCCAAGGTAGGTATTACGATAAGAGTCGTAGTCTTTTGTAGTAAAGTCTTTACTAGACTTACCCTTAACTATAATCTCTCCACTATCTGGGGCATCAAGACCACCTATTACGTTTAAAAGAGTAGATTTTCCACTACCACTTTTACCCAAGATAAAAACCATTCCACTATCTGGGAATGTGATGTTTATATTTTTTAAGGCTTGACAATTAGTACCTTTTTTTGATTTGTATGTTTTGCAAATGTCTTTTAAAATTAACATAGTAAACTCCTAATAAATATATTAGCATAATACATTTATTTTGTTAATTATATTTTTTGATTTTGTTTTGTTTACACAAAGAAAATATAGCACTAAATAGCAAAATATTTTCTTGCACACAGCTTATAAACAAACCGATTTTTAGATTGTACAAAAATAAGCAAATCGACAAAACTATACTAGCAAGTTTAATATGGGTTAAGTTGTCTTTGTAAGTAAAATATGTAAATATGCTCATACCTACAATTGGCAAGATATCCACAAATGTCTTATAAGAAACTATTGTAACTAAAATATTTGCTACAATAAAAGAAAGCATAGATATAAACGGCGCACGCTTATTTTTTAAGGCATAAAAGCAAAAAGTTAGGCTTCTTATAGTCGCGATAGTTACGCCTAAAAAAGCTAAAATTGAGCCCTTAAAAAGGTAACTAAAACTATAAAAAGTATTAGCTAAAACTTGAAATAAAAGTAAGCTCTTTTTGTCCACACAAACAATACTTATAACAGAAAAAACTAGCGCAAAAACTGAAAATATACTACTCAAAACAACCATAAAAATATTACCTGTTATACTAAATATATTGGTAAAAGTTTATGCTTATGAAATAAAAAAACAAAGGTAAATTTGCCTTTGTTTTTTTTGTATTATTAATCTTTATAATCGCCTTCAATATAAACGTCACGCTTTTTCAATACAAGTCTTTCGACTGCTGGTCTACGCTTATAATTTTTGATTAGGTCTATTACTTCTTCAACGGTAGTAACAACTCTTATTTGTTCTCTAAACTCATTGCCATCACACAAGTCTTGTTCTGCCATAACATCATAAAACTCAATAAGTTTATCATAGAAGTGGTCCATATTAAGAAGTATAATTTCGTAAGCGTTAGGATACATACGGTTTATTTCAAAAAATGTTGTAAACTCGTGTAATGTTCCGTTAGCGCCTGGCAAAACAACTAATATATCTGTGTTGTCTGCAAATGTTTGGAGACGGTTGTTTAGGTTAGAACATTTTATTCTGTCACCTACCATATCTTCACGATAATTATCAAAATATACTACGTTTAGGTCAACAAGTCTTGCTTTGTCGTTATACTTTATAAATTCGTTATATGTTGCTCCCATAAGGCCGTATTCGTTACAACCTTGCAAATAAACATACTTTCTTTTGCCAAGATATTCACCTATTTTTTTTGCGGCTTTTACAAAATTTTTGTTTTTTGGAAGTCTGCTGCCTTCTGCAACAAACACTCTTACGTCTACATCATCATTCATAGTAAACTCTCCTAATTAAATTTTAAAGTTAAAAAATCTTCTGATATGGTTTGTTTTCTTAGATACAACTTACAACATATCTCATATACTTCGGCATATTTGCGTTGGCGAGATAGGTTAAGCAAGTTTTCTATTGTGTCGTTGTCGACTTCTAAATCTTCATCAACATATTTTTTTACTATATTACACCACTCTTCTAGGCATTGTTTAGAAGAAACTAGTTTTAGTAAAATATTGTTGTCGTACATAAAGTAATTTTTTAAGTAATATATCCACTTTTCGTTAGAGATATTATATAAGATATAATCTGCCCAGTGACGTGATTCTTTAAGATAACCATAGCTATTACCCATATAGCCTATAAGTGCTGGGGTTATAATGCTACGAGAAAACACTGCTGGAAGATAAATATGTTCTTTTATTATAGATAGTGCACTTATTTCGTTACGCCTATTATTAATACTGTAATGACAAGAAATAGCGTCTTGACCGTTTTCGATAAGCTGTTTTACAACAGAGATGTCTGTTGCAAAATCTGGTATTTTTATAACGCTAGTAGAGATTTCTGCAAAGACTTTTTTTGCAGTTGTTTCTTCTGGGTGTCTTTTGAAATAATAAGAAAAGAACAACTTATCACTAGCATTGATACTTTCCCATAAAGCTGGCATCAACAACTTAAAGTTATTAATAATGGCTTGATTGTTTTCTTCTTGTTCTACATTAAACAACAGGTCACACAAGGTGCGTGCGATAATTGTTTTTTCGTGGTGGGTTGCATTGATTATAGAGATATACTCTACACTAAGTGGAACAAGGTTTGTGTTTTTTAACTTATCTACTAATTGCTTAAAACTATTGGCAAAAGGTGAATAATCTTTAAACAATACAGCATCAAAACACACTCTTAGATAATAGTCTGTTTGCTCACTTGTAACTGAACTTGCTGAGTTGTAGTAGTTGTGAATTTGAAGCAGTTCCATAAGTTCTACTATTCTCAACTGCTCTGACTTAGACAAAAGTTCTAGCTTGGTTGCAAGACCTAACAAATACACATCCGGTATACCTGTTATTGCACCTTTATCTATTACATAACACAAACTTTTCATTAATCTTTCGCCCATATTGATAAGCGATTCTTTAATGGTATAGATTGTTAGTTTATACACATATTCAAGTAGGTATCTATTCATATGTGCATTATATAATGTCTGGATATAGTCCTTGTCGTAATCGTCTATGTTAACAGTACATTTTTGAAGGATTGTTTGGATATCGTCCTTATTACACTGCCCTGTTACTACACAAACGTCCCAGATGGTTTCTCTCATTTAATCACCTCTTCATAGAAGACTTCACCATCTTGTGATTGGAAATATACGCCAACAATTTTTCTTACTTTGCTATTGATTACTGTATAGGCAGCTCTCTTTCTTGCACCACCTACGATATTGGTAAGTTTATTGTTATTGTTAATAAATACATTGTATGCTCTGATTCTACCTGCGTTGTCAACAATTGTAATACCATCATAGTTAAGCATTGCTATAAACAACTCTGCTATGTTGGTAAGTTTGCTTTCGGAATAGCTATTGGTTTGTAAGAAAATTTTTGAAAACTCAATAGGTTCTTCTAGCCAGATACCATCACTAAAATAGCCTTTGTCCTGATAGTCTTTGTCAACGATAACACATATTGTGCCGTGTATGTCGTTGAAAGCCTTTTTTAAGATGTTGGCATAAAGGATTTTTATTTCGGCTAATTTTTTCTTAGTGGTTTTTAGCTTTGATAAACTTGCGTTAACAAAACGACTAACAGTACCTTCACGGTTAACAGTATTAGTGTCGTTGATTGAAAAGTTAACTACGGCTTCGCTAGAATGGATACCTTTAAGATAAAAAGAATAAGAACTAACAGCATCAAGTGTAATCAAAGAAAATTTGTCTGACATATTGTTAAGGTTTTCGCTCTCAAAAATAATATCTTTGATGTCTTTTTCTTTAATACTGTTGAATGCTTTGCATATACCATAGGTATACTTGCCATCTTTTAGTTCTACATAGATAAGCCAGTCTATACTACAAAAGCCTAAAAGGGCTTTCATACGAGAGTTGAATTTTGCTTCGTTTTCGTCTTCGAATAGTTGAAGTTTGTAGCCGTTGCTTACGTTTTTGATAACTTTATCAATATCATTTGTTATAAGCAAACTTGGTCTAATTTTTGCACCCTCTTCTTCGTAGTTACAAAACTTATACATAAAACTCATAAGGAAGGTTAAAAAACGCTCCGACATTGTAGGAAACTCTCTACTAACAAATTTAACTACCAGTTCTTTTGCATCGGTATAAAAAATATTTTCTACCATTTTGTCCTCCCTTAATGTGAGTTTGTTTAGATTAGTTTAATTACTTTTGTTTTTTGTCTTTTTTAGATTTTTTTTGTAAACTTTCAACTTGTTGCTTTTTTTGTTCGATTAGATACAAATATCTATTGTATGCGTCATCAATTTTTTGCTCCCAAGTACGATATAGTTCTTTATAAGCATTTTCAGAAACTTTTTTGTAAAGTTTTTCGTCTTTTAAAACTTGCATAATTTTTTCTGCAAAGTCTTGTGGAGTTGGCTTTGATATAAATGCGTTATGGTCATTGGTTAAGCCACTGATTGCCGCAATACCTTCCATAAGTACTGTTGGTACATGTTGAGAAGCACCCTCATATTTTACTAAGCCATCTGTATCATAAACTGATGGGAACAAAACAAGTTTGCTTGAAGCGTAATATTTGATAAGCAAGTCTCTTGTGATTTGTTTGTCTACAAAAATTACATTTTCTTCAATACCTAATTCTTTCACTTTTTCTCTTGTTCTTTCTAAGTCCATACCAACGCCAACATAAATCATTTTAAATGGTACGCCTTGGTCTTTGATGACTTTTAGAGCTTCTGCAATAAATAGTATGTTTTTTTGTAAAATCATACGACCTACAAACAAGAATATTGGGCATTTTGGATCGATATTGTGAAGTTTGCAAACATCTTTTGTTGCTTGCTCTTTGTCAACTGGCAACATTTCTGTACCAGAACGCATAACATAAGATTGTTTTTTGTAGCCGTAGCCTTTTAAAACTTCTTGTGTATTTTCGTTAACTGCCCATACTTCGTCACAAGCGTTATATGTACGCATAATGTTTCTTAATAATGCGTTTACGATAACTTTGCTTTTTACTGCTCTTTGGAAGTCTTGCTTAAATTGGCTATGCATTGTTGCTACTACTGGAATGTTGCGCTTTCTTGCAATTTTTGTACCCATTTTACCAACGTTAAATGGTGAATGGATATGTATGATGTCAATATCACGCTTTGCCATTTCTTTTTTGAACTTTCTGTCACAGCCTGGCATTGCATAGTCGTAGCCGATTAGAGGAACTTTTACAGATTTGCATCTAACTACTTCGTAGCCAAGATTGTCAACGTGACCTTTTCTTCTTGGGGCTACTACAAATACATTTGCTCTATCTTTAAGTATTCTTGCGTAGTGGTTTACTACTGTAATAACTCCATCTAGCATTGGGTAGAATGCATCTGTAAATAGAGCTATATTTAATTTCTTTTTTTGTTGTTTCATAAAGTGTTTAACCTTTTATTTTTCAAATAAATATCCTATGTCGTTTTGACCTTCAAACTTATAAAGACTGTCATAACTTACGCTACCTACTTTGACTGTTTTTATAAGTTTGTAGCCGTTGGCGATTGCTTCGTTGATTATTTCAAAACTTTTTATGCCTCTATGGTTTAAGTCTTCTACTATTAGAAGATATTTTGTAAATACTTTAAACAAGCCTTGTTTTAGCCCGTCTATATCATCACCCCTATCTAAACCACGAGAGATAGCAAGGTGTGCTACTACTAGGTCGTATTGTTTCATTAGTCTTTCACAAGCCAAATCTTTTTCTACTACTTTCCAGTTTTCTTGCTTGATTGCTTTGTGCATAAGACGAATACGCTCATCAAATGGTGTTGAGATAATTGCATCTATTTCTGCATTAGGAAAATATTGTTCGATATTGTATAGGCTTGTTCTACCACTACCTACGTCTGCGATAAACTTAATATCTTCGTTTCTGATAAGACTGAACATTTGCGAAAACACTTTACAATGCTCTGGTCTTGGTGTGTATTTTTTTGCAAAAAACATTATTTTACAATCTCCTTGTGTTTGTATTGGTCTTCGTTTTTAACTGGTTTAAAACCACCAAACATTTTTAAAATAACACCGTGTGTCATACTTAGTGGAAAAATCTTTGTTAAGAAATATAAGAACTTATACAATCCACTAACGATAACAAATGGTTTGTTTTTCTTTTTCAAGCTTTGTTTATAAATGACTTTTGCAACCTTATCTGGACTCATACGCTTATGCTCTCTTGTGTCGATTGTTAAAGCTGCGTTTTTAATACGGTCATTGTATCTATCATTTGTTTCAAAAACTTTTACACGGTTTTTAGTAAAGTTTGTTTTAACATCGCCAGGACAAATTGCCATAATCTCAATACCTGCTGGTCTACATTCTAAACGCATTGAGTAGCTTAGCATATTAACTGCTGCTTTGCTTGCACAATACAAACTTCTAAATGGTAGTGGGAATAATGCACAAGCAGAACTAATGTTTAAAATCTTTGCGCCCTTTTGCATATATGGCAAACAATATTTTGAACAATAAACTACACCATAATAGTTTACTTCAAAAAGGTTTCTCATAGTTTCATCATCAATAAGTTCAACTGCGCCTGAGATGCCATAACCTGCATTGTTTACTAAAATATCAATTCTGCCATAGGTAGCGTAGATTTTTTCAAAAGTTCTCTCTACCATAAGCTCGTTAGAAACGTCACACATAAAAAAGTTTTTTGAGTGGTTAGAATTTTTTCTAGACATAACAACAACTGTGTCGCCGTGCTTTGCAAAATATTTTGCAGTTGCTTCTCCTATGCCACTAGTACCACCTGTAATAACTACTACTCTTTCCATAATATCCTCTAATAACTTGTTAATTTTTGTTAAAATTTTTGTAATTTTGGTTAAAAAAGACTAGACTTTTTCAACTTATATGTTAAGTATATAATTATTAAAAAAATTAATCAAACAAATAGCCCCAATAATTATATATATTTTTTATAATTATTATATAAAACAGATTAATGGTGCGATAAAACAATTATTTTTTTATTTTAGAATAAATCATTTACATATTTGCCATACTAAAATAGACAAATAGAAATTATTTGTTACAAAAAGGAGGTAGAATATGAATTCTGCAATTACTACTGGCGAAAAACCAGGAAGTGGTAGTTACAACTGCCGTAACTGTGGTCAAAGAATTGACCTTGGCGCATATGACAAAATGCCACCATGCCCTAGATGCGGCAACACTACTTTTAACAAAAAGTAGAAAGTATTTTACCAAAAAAAACACCTGTCAAAATAGACGGGTGTTTTTTTATTATAGTTTTACATCTACGTTTAGTTTTTGTAAAAAGCTTGGTTTTATTGATATTTTTATTTGATTTAAGTAACTATACTCGTGGCCTTGTGGCAAATTAAACACAAGTTTGTACGCACATAACATTTGTTTTTTTGTTGAGTATTTTTTGTTAAAATCAACATCGCCATATTTTTGGTCACCCACTACTGCGTGGCCTAAGTAACTCATATGTGCTCGTATTTGATGTGTTCTGCCGGTAGGAATTTGTATTTGTACAATACTTGCATCATCTAGTTCTTTTAAAACCCTATACTTTGTTTGGATAGATTTTGTATTAGGTTTATGGGTGTCATATACAAATGATTGAGCTTTTTTGTTATCTTTAAAGATAAAGGCGTTTTCTACACTTTCTTTTTTATTAAAAATGCCACAAAGCAAAGCTAAATAGTATTTGTCTAATTGATGACTTTTAAATACTTCTAGCATTAACTTTTCTGAGTGTTTTGTTTTTGCAAAAACAACAAGCCCTTGGGTATTAAGATCTAATCTATGACAAGGGTATACTTTTGTGTCCAGTTTTAGGCTAACTAGTTTTGTTAAGTCTTTGCCATCTGATTGCACTTCTATACCTTGTGGCTTATTGACAACAGCTATATTGTCGTCTTGATAGACTATGTCGCAATCAACTTCTACTTTATCAAAATCAAAATATACTTCGATAACGTCGCCGTTATTTACAACAATATTTGAATTGGTGCGTTTGCCGTTGATTTTGATATCTTTTTTTCTTAATAGCTTATTTAGCGCATTGTATGTCAGTTCTGGAAACTCATCTAGCACGCTTTTTACTAAGTTTTGTGTTGTTTTGTTTATATATTTTTTCATATGTTCATTTTAACACATATTACACTTTTAAAAAAGTATTTTATACCTGTTTTGCATACTCTATATTTAAAAATATCACTTTAAAATAACTGTTTTTTATGTTGCTGTTAATAAGCAGGCCTTCGGTTGGGGTTATATTTAATTTTTCAAGCAGCGAAGTTATACTAATCAATTTATTTTCTAACAAAAGTGCACAGGTATTATTTTCTTTATCTATTATTTTTTTGACACTATTTTGAGTTTGCTTGCTAAGTGAGATTAAGCTGCTTATTTGGTCTTTTAGTTTTGCTGTGGTTATTTGTCCACTATCATAGGCAAGTGACATTTTATAAAGTTCACCATAACATTTTTTAAAAAAGTCAATACCTTGTATAAGCTGTTTTTCGTACTTGCCTTTATAGTTTAACTTGATAACGGGAATATTAATATTAACTATACTTGCTTGGACATTATCTTGTTTTAGTTTGTCAACAACGCTTTTTGCATCAATAACACTATCATACAAGGAAGCAAACACAAAGTAGTCTCCCGACTGATAAATATATCCTGCTCCACCTTGCTTGATAATTTTGTTGGCAAGGTCTTCGGCTTGCGTGATTTCAGACACCTGTCCTAAACTTATTGCATACATAGTACAATTAGGAACACGTATTTTGCCACCACTAAAAATGCTTGTTTTGTATGACAGTAAACTTGAAATGATATCTGCAAAATTTATACCAATTAAACATACTATCAAAACAAGCCCTATCCAAAACACGCTACTCGCACCAAAATGCTTGTGGCGTTTTTTATTTTTCGTTTTACGATAAAAGTGTGTTGTCATACAAACTTGAATCTCACTTTTTTGTAATTTATACTTAAATAGCAACAAAGTTATTTGTTTGAATATATATATTAAAAAAAGGAGTTTGATATGCAAATTTTACCACTATTTGATAGAGTGCTAGTGAAGCCAACCAAACCAAAAACTACAACAAAAAGTGGACTAAGTCTTACAACAAAAGATGAGGGTTTATACAAGTCAGGAATAATTTGTGCAACAGGCGATGGGATTATGGAAGACTTCAAACAAATTAAACTACAAGTAAATGTAGGCGACCATATAATTTTTGATGAATACACAACAACAAAAATTGCTTATGAAGATGATGAGTATTACTTAATAAAACAAACTGATATATTAGCGATAATTAAGGAGTAACAAAATGGCAAAACAATTTTTAATAGATAAAGATGCAAGAGAAAAGTTAGCACTTGGTGTTAATAAACTTTCCAACATAGTAAAGACAACTCTTGGCCCTAAGGGAAGAAATGTAGTGCTTGATAGAAAGTACGCCCAACCATTAATTACAAACGATGGCGTTACAATTGCAAAAGAAATTACACTTGAAGATAGCTTCGAAAATATGGGTGCAAGTTTAATAAAAGAAGTGTGCATTAAGACAAACGACACAGCCGGCGACGGCACAACAACAGCGATAGTTTTGTCACAAGTTTTGCTTAACGAGGGCATCAAAAATTTTGTCGCAGGAGCTAACCCAATTGTTATGAATAAAGGTATAAACAAAGCAGTTGATTTATGCATAAAAACTCTTGAACAAAACAGTATAAAAATATCAACTGAAAAACAGATAGAACAAATAGCAACAGTGTCTTCTGGTGATGAAAAGATTGGTAAACTTATCTCAAAAGCCAAACAGTTGGTCGGCGACAATGGAGTTATAACTCTTGGCGAAAGTAAAACTGACACAACCGACCTTACGGTCGTAGATGGTTTACAGTTTGACAATGGCTATATATCGCCCTATTTATGCACAAATCCCGAAAAACTTACAACAGAGTATGATGAGTGTTTTGTGTTGATTTTAGAAGAAAAATTAACAAATATTCAACAAATTTTACCAATATTGGAACAACTTGCAAACACACCTAATAAATTACTAATAATAGCAACTGATTTTGAAGAAGAGTTTGTGTCAACAATCATATTAAATAAAATGCGAAATATGCTAAATTGCGCTCTTGTAAAAGCTCCATTTTTTGGCGAAAAACGAAGTGAATTTTTACAAGATTTAGCACTAATTTGCAATACAAAAGTATACTCAAAAACAAGTGGAGATAATCTTCAAACATTGTCTTTACAAGACTTAGGTATTGCAAAAAATGTTGTTATAACTAAGCACAATACAACACTAGTTTCTAAGGCAAACAACAAACAAATTTTGTCCGAAAAAGTTGACCAAATTAAAGACAAAATTTTAGCTGCCACTAGCGACTACGAAAGGGAACAATTAAAAATTAGACTTGCAAGACTTAGTGGTGGCGTTGCTATGATTAATGTTGGAGCTTCAACCGAAGTTGAACTTCAAGAGAAAAAACTTAGAATAGAAGATGCGTTGTCTGCAACAAACGCAGCTATACAATCTGGCATAACTTTGGGTGGTGGGTGTGCACTTTTGAAATGCAAAAAACCATTACTTAAACTAATCAAAAATTTGTCAGGAGATGAAAAAACTGGTGCACAAATTTTACTTAAAGTTATCCAAGCACCACTTATTCAAATAGCAACTAACGCAGCTGTATCGTATGAAGTTATATTAGATAAAATATATAAATCTAAAAATATAAACTATGGTTATGATGCTCTAAACAATACATATTGCGATATGATTAAGAGTGGAATAATTGACCCTACCCTTGTTACAATTACAGCACTCAATAATGCAAGAAGCGTTGTAACTACTATGCTTACTACGCAAGTTTTGGTAACAGACATTTTAGATACAAAAACTAACGCATAAAAATTTTTTAAAAAACTACTAGACAAATTAATTAATCGATGTTAAGATAAAGACATGAGAAAACTACAACAACAACAAAATAACCTTTTATTGTAATATTGGTTACAATTGTTTTGTTGTGTAAAAATTTATAAAAAAATCAAACAACTAAACTTTTGTTTAGTTGTTTTTTTTGTTTTTTAAGGGGGAAATATGAAAAAAACAAATATCGAAAAAATCTTTGCAAGCCTTGTTCTTACTGATGACACTCTAAAAAAATATATGCCAGCTCGTCCATACAAAAAGTATTTAAAGATAAAGTTGGCTGGTGAAATGCTTGATGTTGAAACAGCAAGACATATTGCAAAAGCAATCAAAAAATGGTCTATCAAAAAAGGCGCAACACACTACTCTCATTGGTTTATGCCACTAAACGGCAAGACTGCCGAAAAACAGGTTTCTTTTATTGAGATAAATGCTGATGGAAAACTTATTGAAGATTTTAGCGAGAAATCTCTAATTAAAGGCGAAACTGACGCATCAAGTTTTCCTAACGGTGGCAGCAGAATGACTTTTGAAGCAAGGGGTTACACCGTATGGGATTATACCTCACCTGTCTTTATTAAACACGACAGTGCCAACAACAAGGTTGTGTATATTCCCACTGCGTTTTGCTCTTACAACGGCACTTCGCTTGATGAAAAAACACCTTTGCTTAGAGCTATTGAGAGTTTGAATAATCAATCTTTGAGAGTTTTAAAACACTTGGGTTATGATAATGTTAAAAATGTTAGCCTAAAACTAGGTGCAGAACAAGAGTACTTTTTGGTAAAAACTGACGATTATAACAAGCGCCTTGACCTAAAACATACAGGCAGAACCTTGCTTGGCACAAACGCTATAAAAACACAAGAGATGTGTTCTCATTACTTTGGTATGATTGATGATGACATTAGTGAATTTATGAACGAAGTAGATAGAGAACTATGGAAGATGGGCATCACAGCAAAACTTCAACACAATGAAGTAGCCCCATCTCAACACGAATTTGTACCTATTTATAGCACAGCAAACATCGCTTGTGACCAAAATCAACTAATAATGGAAGTTATAAGTAGGGTTGCAAAAAAATATTCATTTACAGCACTTTTCCACGAAAAACCCTTTTCTAACATAAACGGTAGTGGCAAACACGCCAACTGGTCACTTGATACAGACACAGGTATTAACCTATTTAATACAAAACTAAAAGACAAATCACTTTTTGCAACATTTTTTATAGCGATGATTGAAGCAATTGATAGATACTATAAGCTAATCAGACTTTCTACTGCTTTTAGAAGCAATGACTTACGTCTTGGTGGCGACGAAGCCCCACCTACACTTGTTTCAGTATTTGCAAGTGAATATATATTAGAGTTAATTACTTCTACTCTATCAAGCATCAAAACTAAGAAAAACAAAGCCCTACTTGACACTCGTGTAAAATCTCTTACCAAAATAGAAAAGGACTTTTGCGACAGAAACAGAACTAGCCCATTTGCTTTTGTAGGTAACAAGTTTGAGTTTAGAATGGTAGGTTCATCTCAATCAGTAGCGTGGCCTAGCACTTGCGTTTGCGCAGCTTTAAGCCAAGTTTTAAAAGAATACGCAGACCACCTAGATAAAGTAACCACTGACAAAAAGACTGCTCTTATAGAGATGTTAAAAGACAGTTTTATCAAACACGAACGTATTATTTTTAATGGCAATGGTTATGACAAAAAATGGAGAGAAGAAGCTGCACTTCGTGGACTTATGGAATATAAAGACAGCTTATCTGTATACAAAACACTTTTAGACAAAGATATTGTTGATATGTTTGAAGATACAAAAATTATGGACAAAGAAGAATTGACACTTCGTCAAGGTACACTTTATACAAACTATTTTGCAACAGTAATAACAGAAGCAAAAACTTTAAATGAAATGCTTAATAAACAAGTTTATCCAGCTTTTAGCCACTTTGTTGAACGCTTGTCAAAAGTATCTTGTGAAGCTAACAACAAAACTTCAAAACATATTGTTACTAGTTTAGATAAAATTTATGACTTAAACACTATACTTTTAACAAATATAGCCTTAGCCGAAGATAAAGGAGCTTTCAAAAGCGAAGAAGTTTTGGTTAAATTAATCAAAATTATGAACGATATTCGCAAAAATTATGATGACATTGAAGGTATTATAGGGCAAGACTACAAACCTTTCCCAAGTTATAACGATATACTTTTTTAATTGAGTATTGACTTAGAGGCAAAGTTATAATAAAATGAAAGTATGAGACAAGATATTTTTAAAAGATTTACATTTCATATTGATGAAACAGACAACAACTTTTATATTTATGACAATTTTGAAAGACTAAGTGATATTGTCGTAAGAAAACACTATCAAGATGCCTCTTTAATTGCGCAAGTGAGCGATGATGTGATTATTCTATACTTGCCTTATGCAGATGGAGAAAAAGTGTCTTTTGGCGATATTTATGCGTTCGATGCAAAAAATCACGCTTTTTCATTAATTGCAGAAAACTGCTCTACTCAAATATCAATTAATCTTGCTGAACATAAATATGTGTTGATGACTGGCAAAGACCCAGACAAAAAACCATTATATATGTATGCAACAAGTGATGGTAGAGTTGGTTGCACACAAGACAAAAAGCATTATAACACACAAACAAAAAATCATATATCAACACATGACATTATGACTTTTAGAAATGGTGCTATATTGCAAAGAATTGTTAGCCAAAACCCACTTGGATACACTAAGCTTGCTATGGATCTTTATAATCCTGAAACAAACATTAGACACAGAATATGTATTACAGACAAGATTGATATAAAGCAAGGCGACGATGGTTGCAGAATATATTTTGAAGATAGAGAAAGAGGTGGCAGAAGTTTAATTACCCCTGATGGAGTACCTTTTACTATTTGCAAACCAAAACAAGTTGATGAGGGCGAAAACAAAAAGGTTATTTATTCTAACTACTATTATGCTCTAATAGAAGAACAAGTAGAAGTGGGCAAAGATGATGTTATAACTAACCTATACACTCTTAACTTTGATGACTGTACCGAGCAAGAAAAAATTGACATTGCAGAAGGTATGTATGAAGACCCTGACCACGCAAACGAGCTTATTTTACAAAATCAAAATCACATTCTTCTTGCAAATAACTTAACTGATAGTCCAAAGCTAACCTTAGTAGAAGATGGCTCTATAACATTAAAATACACAACAGAGAGCGCTAAGTGTATTACAAAGATAAGTGAAGAAGGTTACCCTACTACATTTAAAGTAGACCATACACCTGTTTGTTAATAAACAAAAAAAGATGTGCATATGCACATCTTTTATTTTTTTATATATTAGTATGTTTCGATACTTGATTTTGTATCTAAAAACTTTTCTAGGTCAAAGTTACTCCAAGGTTTGTCTTGTTTTGGAGGATACACTCTAAAACTTAGGCGTTGTTTTGTGATTGGGTGGTTAAACTTTAAGTCTGTTGCCCAAAGCGCCATTTTTGTAGTTGCTTTTTGAGTATCTTTGCCATATTTCATATCGCCATATACTGGGCAACCGATGTTTGCCATTTGAACACGTATTTGGTGGCTACGGCCTGTAAGTAAGTTTACTTTAACCAAAGAGCAATCGCCTTCTGTTTGCAAAGTCTTATAGTCAAGTATTGCTAGTTTGCTGCCTTCTTCTAATTGAGTTGCTATTTCTACCTTATTATTTTTTTCATCTTTTTTAAGGTAGTTAGTAAGACGAGCTTGCTTGTTTCTTGGCTCACCTTTTACTACTGTTAAGTATGTTTTTTCAAAAACACCAGTTCTTATTTGTTCACTAAGTCTTTCGGCTGCTTTTGATGTTTTTGCAAAAACCATAACGCCACCAGTTGGTCTGTCTAATCTATGTACTAACCCTAAGTATGCGTTACCTGGTTTGTTATATTTTTCTACCAAATATTCTTTTAACATAGTAAGTAAATCCTTGTCTTGGCTTTCGTCAAGTTGGACAGGGATATTTTGTGGTTTGATTACTACTAAAAGGTGGTTATCTTCAAAAATGATATTAACGTTCTCCATATTTTTCTCCTCAGTTGTTTTACAACCTATATGCACATTAAGTATAACCTACAACACAAAAAAAAGCAAGACAAAATTATCTTGCTTATTATTTTTATAGTGTTATATATAATGCAGGTGCGACACCGTTCCCAACATCATATACTGGAACGTTAGACTCTTCTATTCCCTCGTTAATTGCAAAACAAAAGTTAGACATTCTTCCAGGAGATCTAAGCAACATTCCACAACTACCCATATATACTGCATGTTTGTTATATGCTTCGCTACCAGGTTCATATCCTTTGGCAACAAGACCTTTGTGTGTAATAGTTTTTACATATGTTGATTTAGCATAGTCTGTTGCGATCCAACAACGATTAACATCTGATACGCTTAATGAAGCATTAAAGCCATAAGATGTATTATACATATCTTTATAGCTCAAAGCAAAAACATAATCTTCGGTATTTCTAAAAATAAACATACTTGGAGTGCCTACTGACGTTGCTGCACTATTATCAACTGTTGTTTTGTTTATTATATTTTTTTGCTTACTACTAAATGCTGTGTTATAAAAATCTTCTATTAAAAATTTACGCAAACCACTGTATATATAATTGTTTGCATATACCTTTTTATTATCAACACTATCTACCAATATAGTTGTAGATTGTGGGCCATCAGTAGCATAGTTGTTACCATCTCTACCAAGAGTATAATTAGGTTGATAAGTTATGCCACTAACAATGGTGTCACATATAATAAGGGCTTTGCCGTCCTTTTCTTCTAATATACGCCATTTTAATTTTTCTAATTTAAAATAATATTCTTGTCCAACTTGCATAGTTGTGCCGTTAGACGCATCAAAATAACCCTGATTATAAGCATACTCTTCACTTACTGTAAAATTATTAGACACAACGCTCTTAACATATTTTTCGCCGTCACTACCTGTGTAATAACCATTGGCATCTGGAGTTTGATTAACTGTTACATTATCTGCTTTTATAGTTTGTGGATACATGCCAAAGTATATGTATTTGCCAGTACGCTCATATAAAAAATCTTGTGCCGGATGAGATGCGTTTGGAGCGTTAGATGATCCTGGATTTTTACCACAACCAACAAACATACAAACACTAAATATCATAAACAAGATTATTGATAATAATTTTGAAATTTGTTTTTTCATATATATTCCTCTTAGATTATTATAAATAATCTCAAAAATAGTTGTCAATAAAAAAACAAGGCCAAATATATTTAGCCCTGTTTTGTTTTATTTGTTTACATACATTGCACTGCAACCACAAGGAAGGAAGATGCCCTCTTGTGTAGGCAAGGCTACTTCGTATGCGTCTACTTTGTCAGGGGTAACTTTTAGGGTTTTGCAAAGGATACTTTGCATAACTGTTGGTTGAAGCCCTGTTGTATAGCTATTGATAAGGAAAAATAACGGATTGTCTGTTAATACTTGTGTGCAAAGTTCGACTAGGTCATATAAATGCTCTTCGATTTTCCACATTTCGCCTGTTGGCCCTCTACCATAACTTGGTGGATCCATAATGATAGCATCATAACGTTTGCCACGACGGATTTCGCGTGTTACAAACTTTTTGCAGTCATCAATAATAAATCTAACAGGTTTGTCACCTAGTCCTGATAGTCTAAGGTTTTCGCCGGCTCTTTCTACCATATTTTTTGCACTATCTACGTGTGTTACACTAGCACCTGCGCTAGCACAGGCCACTGTTGCTCCACCAGTATAGGCAAATAGGTTAAGTACATTAATTGGTCTATTGGCTGATTTGATTAAATCAATCATTGTAGCCCAGTTGGTTGCTTGTTCTGGGAATAGGCCTGTATGTTTAAAGCCCATTGGTTTTACTTTAAACTTCAAGTCTCTCCAACTTACTTCCCACTCGTTAGGCATTTTTGAAAGATACTTCCACTCGCCGCCACCACCAATACGATGGTAATGTGCGTTGATGCCTTTGTATGTTGAAAGGTCTTGGCCTTTCCATATTACTTGTGGGTCTGGTCTTAGTAACACGACATCTTTCCATTTTTCTAGTTTTTCACCATTTGATGTGGCTATAACTTGATAATCTTTCCACTCGTTATTATATCTCATTAATTTTCTTCCTTAAATTCTACACTATCAAATTCGTAATAGTTGTATTTAGCTGTCTTTTTTGATACTTTGTAGCCGTTTTTTTGCAAAACTCTATTGGCTGCAATATTGTCTTTTAGAGTTTTTGCTTGAAGAGTTTTTACTCCGTTTTTTATTGCCCATTCATTAAACAACATAACTGCTTTTGAACCAAAGCCTTTGTTATGGTATTTTTCGTTTAGGTTACACTCTAAGCTAACTTTTTGGTCCTGTGGAGCGCCTTTGTAATTGATACCACCTATAATTGTACGGTCTTTTACTGAAACAACTACCCACATTGTATGCCATAGCCAGTTATCTTCGTTAGATTTAACTGCGTTGATTTGCTTAATCACAGAGCTATCTTTTTTTAAGTCTACTCCATCATACCATACATTAAGATATGAAGAAAATGCAACTGGATTATCATATAACAACTCTAATTCTTGTCTAACCAAAGGAAAGACAAGAATATCAGTTGCTTCTAAAACATAGTCTTGTAAATTATCTTGCATATTAAAGGCCTTTCATACTTAAAGTGATTTCTTCGTCACCGACAGTGATTGTTTTTGTGATATCTGCGTTGTCTAGGTTATCGCTAAACTCTTTAACTAGGCAGTCTTGCATTAATTTTGATTTGAACATATTAACAACTTTTGTTAGAGTTTCGCCGTTTGTATTAACTGACAAAGCTATACGTTGTTCGATATTGAAGTCTGCTTCTTTTCTTAATACTTGGGCAGCTCTAACTAATTCTCTAAACAAGCCTTCTAACATTAAGTCTTCGTCTATTGTGATATCTAAAACTACTGTTGTGTTGTTTTCTGTTGCGATAACATACTCTGTTTTTGCTTTGTAGTTTAGAGTAAATACATCTTTGTCAAGGTTTTCAAACTCGCCTACTGTAACGCTACCGTTATTGTATTGCGCTACTAAGTCAGCCATAGCATTGTCATCAAGGTTTGTAAGAACTGTTTTTAGTTTTTGAACATTTTGCTTTAACACTGCACCGGCGGTTCTGAAATTGATATTTAAGAAAGCAACGTTAAATTTTGAGTTGTCTTTTTCAAATACTACTTCTTTGATATTTAACTCTTCTTTAATTACTTGCTCAAACATACGAGCTGCTTGTTCTGTCTTTTTGTCAGAAACTAGGTATAGAGTTTTTAGAGGTTGTTTAACTTTGATTTGGTTTTCGTTACGCAATCTTTGTGCTGTTGTGATAATATCACGGCAGATTGTTGCGTTGTCGATAATGTCGCCAAAGTTTACTCCTTCAAGAGTTTTTGGGAAGTCGCTTAACATAATGCTTTCTGCACTGTTTGGTTCGATTTCTCTAACCATATTTTGCCAGATATGTTCCATCATAAATGGTATGATTGGTGACATAACTTGACAGATATGTTTAAGTGCTGTGTATAGGCACCAGTATGCGTTCATTTGGTCAACTTTGTCATCTGACTTCCAGAATCTCTTACGGTTGATACGGATATAGAAGTTAGACAAATCATCAACTAGGCTTTCAAAATCTTTGATGATATTGAAGCAACGGTGATTTTCGTAGTTATCTGTTGAAGTTTCAACAAAGTTATTAACTGTTTGAAGTAACCATTTATCTGAGTTTGTTAGGCTGTTTAAATCAACTTTGTAGTTAGCAATGTCTGGATTGTCGATACAAGCATAAGTGTTAAAGAATGTATATGCATTCCAGAAACCAAGAAGTTTTCTTCTTGCTTCTTCACCTAGGTTGTAACCAAATCTAACGTCGCTAGTAAGAGGAGTGCCAGCAAATAGGTATCTTGCAGTGTCTGCGCCTAGTTTGTTTGCATAGTCATAGAACTCAATCATATAACCACTCTTACTAAAACGAGCACCTGACTCTTGAACAACGGCTTCGTGTCCAACGATTTTTTCATATGGAGCTTTGCCTGTAAGGGTTACACTCATAAATAGAAGTGAATAGAACCAAAGTCTGATTTGTTCACGCATTTCTATTACTACTGAGCTTGGGAAGTTTTGTTCCCAGAAAGTTTTGTCTGTAAAGTATTTGTTTGTGCTAAATGGTGTGATACCAGCATCTAGCCAGCAGTCACCTACTTCTAGGATACGGCTAACTTTTTTGCCACATTTTGGACAAGTGATTTGTACTTGGTCGATATATGGACGGTGTAAGTGTGGTATTTTGTCAACTTCTTCTTTGCTTGATAGTTTTGCAAGCTCTTCTTTGCTGCCAACTACGTGGATATGTCCACAATCGCACACATAGAAAGGTAGTGGAACACCGTAGAAACGGCTACGAGAGATGTTCCAGTCACCCATATTATTTAGCCAGTCAACCATTCTTTTTCTTAGGTATTCTGGTTCAAACTTAACTTCTTCGATTGCTTTAAGTAATCTAGGACGAATTTCGTCAACTTTTATGTACCAAGCATCTATAAATCTAACAACTATTTCTTCTTTACATCTCCAACATACTGGATAGCTGTGTTTGATAGTGTGTGTATAGTATAGTTTGTTGCGATTTTTTAATTCTTCAAAAACAACATCTCTTACTTGTGTTGTTGTTTTGCCTGCTAATACGCCAAACTCTGGTAGCATAACGCCTGCTTCATCAATTGGGCATATTTCTTTTAGGCCGTGCTTTTTGCCTAGTTCGTAGTCTTCTACACCACAGCCTGGGGCGATATGAACAGCACCTGTACCTTCGGTTGCTTCGACATCTTCCCAAGGAATAATTTTGTGAGTGAAGTTTTGTACTTCTAGTTCGTTAAAGCAAGTTTCGTACTCTTTACCAAGTAGTTCTTCGCCTTTAAACTCTGCTACTACGCTTACAATGTCGTCTTTTAGAACTTTGATTGCTTCTTTACCAACGATTAGGTGGCGAGAATCACTCTTAACTTTAACTTCACAATACATATTGTCTGGGTTAACTGCAACAGCTACGTTACTAGATAATGTCCATGGAGTTGTTGTCCAAACAAGCATACATTTATCTTCATTTTTGATTGGGCATTTAAAGAATACTGCGATATGCTCTACATCTTTGTAACTACCTGTCATTTCGTGTTCGCTAACGCTTGTTCCACATCTTGGGCACCATTGGATTGGTTTTTGAGCTTTTACAAGCCAGCCATTTTCGTTACAAACTTGCAAGAACTTCCAGATAGCAGTGATGTTTTCGTCTGTGTTGGTATAATAACTATTATCCCAATTCATCCATTGACCTAGTCTTACACTAGATTTTTCGATAAGTTTGCTGCAATCTCTTACTCTTTGCATACAGTCTTCAACAAAGTTGTCAAGGCCGTATTTTGCAATATCTTTTTTGCTATTTAAGCCAAGTTGTTTTTCAACTGCGATTTCGACAGGAGTGCCGTGTGCGTCAAAACCGTTTTGGAAATAACAAGATTTGCCTTGCATAGCGTTGTACTTGATATACAAATCTTTTAGAGTTCTACCAAAAGCATGGTGGATACCCATATTGTTGTTGGCAGTGATTGGTCCATCTAAAAATCTGTAACGTGGTTTGTTTTGATTTTTTTCAACTAATTTATCAAAACACTTTTTGTCTTGCCAAAATTTAAGTACGTTTTCTTCTAACTCAACGAAATTTGGCATAGAAACTTCTTTTTTCATATTAATTCCTCTTTTTGGATAAATTTTGGTTAAACTTTTGCTTTAAACAAAAAAAGACCAAGTATTCTCATAAGAACACAATGGTCACCACCTAAGAGATTGAATATCAATCTAGTTTTTTACAAAATACTAACATATTCGGCTCATATAACGGTGAGCAATCGGTTCGATTTACTATAATTTTCAAAAGAACAGCTATCGGGTGATACCTAATAAAACATATTGCCAAATTTCCACCAGCATCGGCTCTCTATGAATAGGGGAATTATTAGACTTGTCCCAAATCATCGCAAAATATTTAACTATCAATGATTGTAGTATAAATGTTATGTTTTGTCAATGTTTTTGAGTGTAAAAAAAATAACAGGTCAATCTAGACCTGTTAATTATTAAATATTTTGTCAAATTCTTCTTGTGTCAAATTTGGCTCGTATTCAAAATAGCCTTTTTGATTAAGATAACCTTTTGCAACACAATCATCCAAGATAGTACCTGCTCTTTCAAGTTCGATATTAAAAGCAAACTGAATTTTTATAGCATCAGCTGAGCCGTTATTTAAAACATACTCCACCACTTGTTTTGTAAGTGGGTCTAGGTCTTTTACGCGAGTGTTTAAAACTGCCATGAGACTACTCCTAGTAGTTTTCTAATGTAGCGTTCATATCTAAGATATCTGCTGTTGTTATGATTGAGATTGGTTTTTC
>JAZRTN010000114.1:0-4328 GCA_045652045.1 Clostridia bacterium | reverse complement strand
GGTTGAAACGTGTGTTAAAGTGTTTTTAATTGACTTTTAATTTTGCTATATATTATAATTAAACTAGTAAATTATACTCGATACTTTATTGCAAGTTTGCACATACTATTTTAGGAGAAATTTTATGTTCAAGAGATTTTTAAAAATTTTCTCGTTAGCTCTTGCAGGCGTTATCGGTGGTGTAGTTTTGATGGTAGGTATAGCTTATCTTTCTGGTGCTTTTAAAGAAAAAATTGTTAAGCCAAAAGATATATTCTTTACCGAAACACAAGTTACTACTTCCACAGCTATTGACCTGAGAGTTAACTCTTCAACAAAGGGTATTACACACGGCACATTAGACTTAAATGCAAGTCCTGCCGGTATTGTAAAAATACCTAAGCACGTCCAAGTTGGCGAAGACTTTGTTGTATTCCCAGAGAAAGATGCAGAACAAAATAACATTGGTGGTTTGGTAGAAATAACAGCAAGTTTTAATGGTATTATGCACAGTACTGTCAAAGTGTTTGTGGACGTTCCTGTTAGAAAACTAGAAGTTACAACTGAGTATCACTCTTTGTCAAAAGGTGATGCTATCACTTTTGGCGCCGTTGTTTACCCTGCAAGAGCTCTTAACCCAGGCAAACTTGATTTAATACCTAGCGAATATGATAGAGAAAAAACTATATATTACGCCCTACAAGACGCAGAAGGTAATCTTCTAAGCAATGAATATGCTGAGTTCCAAAATGGAGCACAAAAATTAGGCAATGTTGTTACTAGCAAGCAAGCAGTAGGTACAGTAATATATACAAAGAAAGAATGTGACTTTTATCTAAAAGCTTATATGTTTAAGACTTTTAGTGATGAAGAAAGATATGGCGCAATTGAGTTTGATGGCAAAGTTAATGCAATGCTTGGTGGCGTATCATCAGCCCAAGACAATGCAGGTCAATTGGTAGTTGTTGCAGATGTTTATATTGATAATATCCAAGCAACAAACACTTCAATCAACTCTTACTGGTTTGAACAAACAACTCTTGTTGCAAGAAAAGACGCTAAGCAAGTTGATGGGTTTGACCTAAATATTATGCTTAACCCTAAGGAAAACACTTCAAACTATGACTATACAGCGCTAGATTATTTGATGGATAACATTGTTTTAGAATATTATGATGGTGCACCAGTAACAGTTGTTAAGAATGGCAACTTTACAGGTACAGATCCTTCTCAATGGACTTGGTCAATAGTTCCAACAGATTATTCAGACGTTGATACAACTTCAAGACTAAGAATGTCTATAACATACAGAACACAAGGTGCAGCTGTAAACACTCAAACATCAGAATGGTTCTTTGCAGTTAATATTTTAACAAGACCAGTTAGTGCAATTAACTTAAAATATAACGGTCAAGAAGAAATAGAACTAAACTCAGATGACGAATCAGAAAACTATATCGAACTAGAAAAAGATATGCAAACCCAAAACGATGGTGGCTTTATTAAAAATACTTACAAGTATTTTGAAATCAAGTCTAGTGAGGGCCAACCATATTCAACATTTAGTTTGTTAAGATTCTACCTTCCAGGAACAACCGAAACAGTTCCAAGCGAAGCTAAAAACTACAAGTTTACATTTGAAGTTCAAATAGATAGGGCAGAACAGCAATATCTATTAAACTCAGAAGGTGGTACAATCTCAGGTGCAGTTACTTACTACAAATGGGATGAAGGTACAATGTCATTTAGTACTGAGCCTCTTGATTCTATTGCAAACTTAGTTGGTAAATTTAGAGTAGAAGGCACATTTACAATTAGCCCTAACTCAGAAGATCCACCTCGCATTGTATTTACAAAGAGTGATGGAACAACAGAACTTTCTATTAAGAATGTAAAATACTATGAAGAGCTTTCTGCTGGTGTATTTAGCATTTATCCATATGTAAAAGTTGGTCAAGTAAGAGTTTATACAGAACTTAATACCGACACATTAATGATTACTTCTAACTTGTCAAAAATTATGGTAAATGGCTATGGTTCATTTGACATTAATGCAGCAGTAGTTGTTACAAGTATTACTGGTAACCCAGTTGCAGACGTAGATGGAAACTTAATACAATTTTTCAGATCTGCAATTAAAATTAAAGTAACAAACAGTGTTAAAGATGTAGATTTATCTATCAAAAACCTTGCTGGTCTTGATGAAGACTACACAGGCACAGTTCAAGGCAATAACCTAGAATTAATTGAGAATAAACAATATATCCTATATATCAAAAACGGTGCAACTACCGAATTTGAAGTATTAAAACAAGCATATACAAGTGGCAACTTACAACTTGCAGTTGAAACCGTTTACGAACAATACAAAGACGCACAAGAAAATGTAATCAATGCAGATTCAATTAAAGTTTATGCAATTGAAGAAGATATTTCAAATGGCGATCTTGTTGGTTACAAAGTTACAATAGAAGTAAACAATGTTTACACAGTTGAATTAGAAAACGGAACAAGAGTAAAACCTACATTCAACCTAAAAATTTGGGTAGATGATAGTTTGTTTGAAGAAACTTATCAATTTACAGTTCAAGATATCGTTATTACTGATGCTACTATTAAGTATGCAGAAGAAAATGGCAAAGCAAAAACAATATTTGCCACAGGCTACTCAGCTGGCACAGTTGCTTGGACAGTTTTAGGCGGCAACTACTCAACAGCATTTAGACCAGAAAACTTGGTATTCAGTTTTGCAGGATTTAATGGGGTAACAATTGATGAAACTCCAGAAGTTAATTTTGTAACAGAAACACCTAATGTAAACATTTCTGGATTGATTTATCTTGATGCAGATAAGAAACTTGTTATCAAAAACTTCCCATATAATGCATCTGGTGTAAAAGTTAGACTAAACTTAACATATCAAGGCGAAAGTGCTGATATGAATAGTAGATATGTGTTTGATGGTACAAATTGTGTATTGAGAGCATACGAAGATGCTTCTGATTATTACGAACTAACAATCTACGGATTCAAAATTAATTACACTCCATTGCCAGTGGCAAATATTACTGGCGAAGCAGGAAAGACAATTAACCTTGCAACAGACACTTATTCTACCCGTTCTATTAAGAACCATAGAGATGGTAACGTAGCAAACGTCTCAATTACTGACCTTGTAGAATTTAACTATAAAGAAAGCCCTGAATTTGCTCTAAATGGTACGACTATCAGAGTAAAAACAAGCTTAACTAAAACAACTCAAATAGACGTTGTATTGTATGTAGGAAGCAATGTTTTAAAAACACATAGCTTAACATTTGTTTCTCCATATACAGTAACTGTACAAAGTCTATATCAAAAAGTTGAAGCTCCAAGAACTGCTATTGATTTATCAGAAGCAATTACTGTGTTAAGAGCTGGTCAACCTGTTACAACAGTGTCAATTACATTTGATGACGATACCCTTTCAACAGGAGATAGAGTATCAGATTTTGTAACAGTATCTTATTCTGGTGGAAGACATTACTTAGATATTAAGAATATTCCAGTAGACTTTGATTTGCATCTAAATGTAGAAGTATTTGAACTGGAAGAGAGCAAAGGTATATTTACTGGTAACACTATTAGAGTAATTAATAAGTACAACAGTGAAGAAAGAGCAGACACAGTAACAGAGTATGCTCGCGTAGGTGATAATAATCAAATTCTTGCGGGCAAAACTGATCCGTTAGATATAATACTTACAACATCATTAACAAATAATCAAACAGCAACCAATGTTGAAGTAATGTTTGATGAAATTGGAGCAAGATACTTAACTCAGACTACTGATGAAGAAATAGATAGTATTGCTAGAAAATTAAAATCAATGCATGTTGCAGAAGATATTGAAACGGTAGTTACTTTAAAAATTACTTTCCAAAATTCTGGTTACACATTGATTGATTTACACGTAACTATTCTTAAAAACTTGTTCATTGAGTTTGATAGAACAAGCATTGCATATGGCAACTCAGGATTGTTATTAAGCGACATTAATAACTATAACATTACCGACAAAGCTGGCAATGCAATTGATGTTAATATTGAGCGTATAGATGAAGTAAGTTTGTATAGAGTATCAGATGATGCCGTATCACAAGAATACCTAACAATTAACAAAAACGCTGCTGGCGAAGTATGGTTAATGGTTAAGAAAAATTCTACTGAAATGCGTGAAGTAAGCATTGTGTTTGAATTTGAAGTATACTATGGAGCCAATGTTGCTTATACAATACCTTATGTATTGACAATCAATATTGAACCAACAGCTTAATAATTAATAAAAAGCACCTTTATATTAAGGTGCT
>JAZRTN010000113.1:0-1639 GCA_045652045.1 Clostridia bacterium | reverse complement strand
ACATGGCTACGATCCGACTTCAGGTTCAGTAGCAGTTGGTTGTATTGATGGCAAATATATCATCAACCCAACAATTGCAGAACGCGAACAAAGCACAATGTATGTTTATGTAAGCGGTACAAAAGAAGCAATCTTAATGGTTGAAGCAGGCGCAAACGAAGTAACTGAGAAAGAAATGCTTGGTGCTATCATGTTTGCACATGAAGAAATCAAAAAAATTATCGACTTCCAAGAAAAAATCGTTAAAAAAGCTGGTAAAGCTAAAAATACAGAAGTTCCTATCAGTGTTGTTGACCCAGACGTTGATGCACAAGTTAGAGCTTTTGCAGACAAAAAATTAGACAAAGCTTTGGATACTTTTGATAGAGAAGAACGTTCTTCTCGTCAAGAAGCAGTTGACAAAGAAGTTAAAGAACATTTTGCAGAAATCTTCCCAGACAAAGAAAAAATGATTGGTGAAATTTTATACAAAATGACAAAAGAAAAAGTTAGAGCAAAAATCTTAAACAAAGGCGTTCGTCCAGACGGCAGAAAACTTACTGAAATCCGTCCTATCTGGTGTGATGCTGGCGTATTACCAAGAGTACATGGTAGTGCAGTATTTACTCGTGGTCAAACACAAGCACTTACAACTTGTACATTGGGTACAATCAGTGAAGTTCAAAAACTTGACGGTATCGAAGAAGAAGATACTAAGAGATATATTCACCATTACAATATGCCTCCATATGCAACTGGCGAAGCTAGACCATTAAAGAGCCCAGGCAGAAGAGAAATCGGTCACGGCGCATTAGCAGAAAGAGCACTTGAACCTGTTATTCCTAGTGAAGAAGAATTCCCATATGCTTTAAGACTTGTTAGTGAAGTTTTAAGCTCAAACGGTAGTTCTTCAATGGCAAGTACTTGTGGTTCTACACTTGCACTTATGGACGCCGGTGTTCCTATCAAAGCTCCTGTTGCTGGTATTGCTATGGGTCTTATCAAAGACACAGAATCTGACAAGGTTGCTATCCTTAGCGATATTCAAGGTCTAGAAGACTTCCTTGGAGATATGGACTTTAAAGTAACTGGTACAGAAAAAGGTATCACAGCTATCCAAATGGATATCAAAATCAAAGGTATCGACGAAAAAATCTTAACAACAGCATTAGAACAAGCTCGTGCTGGTAGAATGCATATCTTAGGTGAAATGCTAAAAGTTATCAAGGCTCCAAGAAAATCACTTTCAAAATATGCTCCAAAAATCATTTCTTTCAATATTGACCCAGACAAAATCCGTGATGTTATCGGTAGCGGTGGTAAAGTAATCAATAAGATTATTGAAGAAACTGGCGTAAAAATTGATATTGATGATGATGGTAAAGTGTTTATCGCAACAAGCGATGAAGATATGGCAAGAAAAGCAAAACAAATTATTCTTAACATTGCCCAAGACCTAGAAGAAGGTCAAATTTATAGTGGTAAAGTAGTAAGAATTATGCAATTTGGTGCTTTTGTTGAAGTAGCTCCTGGCAAAGATGGTATGATTCATATATCTAAACTATCTTCAAAGAGAGTAGAAAAAGTTACTGACGTTGTTAATATCGGTGACAACGTAGAAGTAGAAGTTATCAAAATTGATGACAAAGGCAGAGTTGAC
>JAZRTN010000112.1:0-1016 GCA_045652045.1 Clostridia bacterium | reverse complement strand
CTCTATGTTTTCTACTTGTGTTTTCTCTACTCCACCAACAATATAACAAACCTCAACTTCGCCATTACACAATGTATTGTTAGAATACAGTCTGTATGAAATAACTCCAAAGCCGTTATTTTCAAATCCATTTGTTATATCATATTCTATTTTAGTAACACCATTAACTACATTGACTACGGTTGTTTTTGTAATGTTACCACAAGTAATAGTTATAGAAGTTGTGCCCTCATTAAGCATTTCAAAAGTATCATTATAATATCTTTTTAAAACATTTGTATCCAAAACTTGATAGTTAAGACTTTTGTTGGTTGTGTAACTTGGCACAATATCGTAATGCATATTAAATGTACCAATATTTAAGTCAAAAGTCATATTATCAGGCACTATTATATCTGTTGGCAATATTTCTCTAACTTCTACACTAAAAGACTTGCTTATATTATACTTAGTAAAATATACATGCAAAGTCGCCTTACCTATACCCACTGCATAAAAGTTATTTGACTCTCTGGTTACAACCTGATTGTTTAAACCCAATCTATTATTTTTAGCAATATCTTGTTGAGATAAAGACTGAGTTATGTAAAATTCATATTCACTCTCAAAACTTGTGTCTAAAAATTGTATATCAATATGCGCAATGTTATTAACGTCTGTACCATAGTAGTCTTTGTTAGGCACGTTCATTATATATAAGTTATCTTGATTTATTGCAGAAAAGGTTACATTAATTACGCTATCTACATTGTCAAACTTAACAACTATATCAATATAATCTGTATAAGTTTTGCCTTTATACTTGATGTCACAATATAATTTTTCGTTACCAACTTTGGTTGGTTTTAATATGTTGTTTTCTAGTATTAAACTGCTATTTTTAACATAAAAATTATAATCAGATGAACTTTTGATATTTGTTTTAAACTTTAAAGTAGTTACATCAAAAGTTTCATCAAGTTGTAATTCTATTTTGCTGCTATCTATTTTAAAATAATATTTGTCTTTTCTTTCTC
>JAZRTN010000111.1:0-3030 GCA_045652045.1 Clostridia bacterium | reverse complement strand
CCTGTTTTTTTGTCGATTTTATTATACACCATTATGGTTGGTATATTTGTTGCCCCTAGGTCTGCAAGTACTTTATCAACAACGGCGATTTGGTTTTTGTAATCGGGATTATTAATATCTACTACGTGAAGTAATAAATCTGCCCCAGCTGCTTCTTCTAATGTAGCTGAAAAAGCTTCTATAAATGCGTGTGGTAGTTTGTCGATAAAGCCTACTGTGTCGGTTAATAGAATTTCTTTGCCGTTATCTAACCATAGGCTACGGGTTGTTGTGTCTAGTGTTGCAAAAAGTTTGTCGTCAGCATATATATTAGCTTTGGTTATAAGGTTCATAAGGGTTGATTTACCTGCGTTGGTATAACCCACTATTGCTACGCTTTTTACATTGGAACGTTTACGGTTGGTTTTACGTAAATCTCTTTGTTGTTTGATTTTTTCGATTTGTTTTTCTAATTTGAATATGTTTTCTTTGATAGTTCTACGGTCTAGTTCTAGCTTGGTTTCGCCAGGGCCTCTCATACCTACACCTGCACTACCAAATCTGCCACTTGTGCCTGACATACCTGATATTCTTGGTAAGGTATATTTTAGTTGGGCTAATTGGACTTGAAGTCTACCTTCGTTAGAGATAGCTCTTGAAGCGAATATATCGAGTATTAATATTGATCTATCAATTACTTTAACACCTAGTTCTTGTTTTAGGTTGTTGATTTGTGAACCTAAAAGTTCGCAGTCCACTATAACAACATCAGCTTGTGTTTGTTGGACTAGTTCTGCTACTTCTTGAACTTTACCCTTACCTATTAAGGTTGCAGGGGTGTTTTCTTTTATGTTTTGGAAAGCTTTGCCTACTACAAGTAGTCCTGCTGTATGCGCTAGGCCTTCTAGCTCGGAAAGGTTTTCTTCTATATCAAAGACTGTTTTGTTAAATGATACTCCGACCAAGACTGCTCTTTCTTGGTCTTGAACTGTTTTAAATGTTTTAGCCATAATTACCTCCATTATTTGCAATAAGAATTGTATTCACTAACCAAGGTATTAAGGGCTGTTTGCAATGCACTTTCGTCATATGTTGTTGATATTTTTGTATTGTCTATATAGTCTTCGACAATCAACATTGTTTGTAACATTACTATAAGCTTATTGCTATACACTGCAAGGGTATATTTTGATGCAGTAGGTTTGCTTGTTTGGTATAAAGAGTCTAACTCATTATAAAAAGACATTACTCTATCTGCTACAAGTTCGGATTTTTGCTCATAGTCATATGATTGAAAGTATTTAATTGTATTTGCATTAATATGGTTACATAATCCGACCATAACAAAGTTGACATTAACTGACAACGGATCTGTTTGACTTTGGTATAAATCGTCAATGGCAAACTTGAATGCTTTGTCTAAATCAATTTTTGCTAGGCTTGATACGTAACGGGTTTTTAGCCTGTTGTCTTCATTGGTTAGCATTGTGTTGACAATTACGGCACTGTCTGAGTCATAGTTTTGGTTGTTGATATGTTCTATAAACTCTTGGTAGTTGCCGTAAGCAGATAATTTCTCATAGTACTGCACCACCTTTTTATCGAATTTGAACTCGATTGCTTTGTTTAGCAAAGTATGTGTTTTGTTGATGTCTTTTGACTTTGAATAGGCTTTTTCGTAAAAGTAAAAACTTGCTTTATTACTACCTGTATCTTCAAAAAACTTTGCAAAAGTTATAGGGAAAAATACACCTATAATTAGGCTTACTATTCCTAAAACTACTATTATTGCACCCAATGTTATAAGGGCTGTTCTTAAAATAATCTTGTTCATACTGATATATTAACACTAAAACGGTTAAATTGCAAATAATAAAATTAATTTACTTTTTTGAAGGCGATTATTTGGCCAGAGTATACATCTATAATGCAGGCAAGGGTTGTTTTATCTACACCTAAATAGCTTACATACCAACATATATTGAGTGTTTGGTCACTTTTATCCCCTACTATTTTTATAAAAAACTCACCGTTTATTGAGTTGTGTTTTGTTTGTTTTTTTAAGATTGGTTTAAACTTTTGTAAAGCTGTATTAAAGGCTTGTTTGTATGAGACTTTCCAGTTGTTAGAAACACATTTCATTTTTGTTTGGTCATTAATTCCACCACCATATACTCTTAGATATATGTCTGATTTGTTTGATATATCTTTGCCAATATCTGCTACATAGGTGCCATCTATTGGATTGAACTCTAATATATCTTCGTACTGGATAGTATCTATAAACAACACATATTGTGGTGTGTTATCCGGCTCTAACTTGCTAAAAAACTGCACGGTAAGAACACCAAATTCGACAAGGTTGGAACTAACGCCATCATAACTATAAGAGGCTTCCCTTTTGCCACTTGTAAACGTTGCGCTAAAATCTTCACAACTTGCGGCAAACAAGCACTTGCGATATTCGCTAACCACTTGCCAAGCTTTTATTTTAAACCCAACATCACACCCAGAAAGTAAAAAAACTGGAACTAAAAATATCAATAAAAAAATACGCTTAATCATATTGTAATATATGTTTAAGCGTACAAGTTTATTAAGTAAATTATTTATCTATTTTTTCTAATCTTGGTTGATATTTGCCACCTAAAAACTCAGTGTTTAAAAAGGCATCTACCATCTTTGTAGCTAACTCTTTATCAACAACCCTTCCACCAAGGTTTAGGATATTTAAGTTATTGTGTTGTCTAGCTAATATTACTTGCTCTACTGAGTGGCAGTTTGCAGCATAACAGCCTTTTTGTCTATTGCATACTATACAAGCTCCTACCCCAGAACCACATAAGAAAATACCCTTATTATTTTCTGTGTCCTTTGATACTTGTGTTGCAACAAGTTTGCCATAATAACTAAAATCATCAAGTGGATCTAAGCTTTCTGCACCGACATCTTGCACTTGATAACCTTTGTCTAACAAATATTGTTTAATATAATCTCTAAGTTCTAGACCACCGTGGTCACTAAGTCGGAGGCCAAGCGGTCTTAGGAAGA
>JAZRTN010000110.1:0-6387 GCA_045652045.1 Clostridia bacterium | reverse complement strand
AAATAAGTTTAGTTTAATACAACTTGCAACACCAAAAAACAAGCTATTGTCATAAAAATTAGCAAAAATCCTAGTAGAAACCCTGTTTATTGCTTTTTGGTTTAAAACTTGCGCCGACAAAATTTTTATAGGAACATCTACGCACCCTACAAGCATTGCAGTCAAATACGCATCACCCTTTATACCTAAATTAGCATATACTTTTATAGTTTTAATTTTTATACGTTTATAAATGTTAACAATAAATTTATCCATAAAAGTACTGCCATTTTTAATGTCGGTAAAGCTTGTTGAATATAGTTTATTTTTGGAATAAGTCATATTAAAACGGTTTAACCCAAAATTAAACCTTCCTAAAAACATCTTAATACACCCAAGATACAAAGACACTATCCCGGCGTTTTCTAAGATATTATAGGATATTTTTGTTTTTAGTTTTATTGGCATAAATAATATTATAAACACCACTAAAACAATTATTATTGCCACTAGCATATTAATAGTATTTGTTATAAAAATAAAAAAATACATAACTTTGCGTTATGTATTTTATTTTAAACATATTAATTTTAAACTGTTTCCAAATCTTCTTCATCTTTAAGAAAATCTGGAACTTCTTCTTCATCTGGGATTTTAAACTCGTTGTATAGAGAATCGCTTTGCTCTTCTTGATCGCTATGGATAAGCTTGATTCTTTCTAACAAGTCTTCATAATCAGGAAGGTCTTCGATTGAGTTTAATTCAAATCTTTTTAAAAACTCATCTGTTGTACCATATAATAATGGCTTACCAACAACGTCTTTTCTACCAACTACTTCAATTAAGTTAAAGCTAGTTAATACTTGAACTGCATAGTCACAGTTAACTCCCCTAACTTGTTCTATTTCCAACCTTGTAACTGGTTGTTTGTATGCTATAACAGCCATTGTTTCTAGGGTTGCTTTTGAA
Organism: Clostridia bacterium; assembly: GCA_045652045.1. Lineage (GTDB taxonomy): Bacteria > Bacillota > Clostridia > Christensenellales > UBA1242 > CAKVLS01. The sequence goes on along the minus strand of JAZRTN010000110.1, from coordinate 5,439 downwards.
AGTTGTTTCTCTTTGATAGGGTTTAAAACTGCTGCGATATCATCTGCATATTTAGGATTAGAACACATTTGAACCTTACCTTTATATGTAATAATATTGATACCGTCGTTTTGACGAGCTTTTTTCAAATCTTCGATACATTGATTAACAACGCTTTCTTTAATTTCAAGTTTTTCTGCAATATCACTTACCAATACGCCCTGTCCTGCAACAAAAACAATTGATTCTATAACTTGCATTAATTCTTTTTTATCCGTTAACATTTGATTCTTCCTCTCTTGCTACTATATCTATTTCGTCATAAATTTCGCTTTGTTGAACGCGAATTTTTTGCATTTTTAAAAGTTCTAACAGCGCTAAGAATACATTTATAACTTCGCTTCGGCTATAATCTGCATCGAATAGTTCTGTAAACTTAATTTTTGGTTTGTAAGAAAGCGCATCTTGTATTGAAACAATTTTTTGAGCTACTGTCCAACGGTCACGCTTGATTGTTCTTGGCTCAACTTCTTTTTCTTCAACTTTAATACGTGTTAAGACGCTTGCAAACGCATTAAGCAATCCTTCTAGCTTCATATCTTGTAAGATATATCTAAAATCATTAACTTTTTCGTCTGGTTCTTTATAAAATCTATCAACGTTTTCGTATACTTTAAGTCTTTCGCAAGCCTCTTTAAATAGTTGATATTCTTTAATTTGTCTAAGCAAAGCAACTTCTGGGTCTAAGTCTTCGCCTTCTTCTACAACTTCTGGTCTAGGAAGAAGGTGTTTTGATTTAATCTCTAAAAGAGTCGCTGCCATATCAATAAAGTCACTAGCTTTATCCATATCAAGTTCATCCAACTCATCTAGATATTGAAGATATTGTTCTGTAATTTCTGCAAGATTGACTTCAAAAATTTCCATCTTGCTTTCTTTGATTAAATGCAACAATAAATCTAATGGGCCTTCAAAGTTAGTCAATCTAAATTTGTAGCCAGCATCAAACATACCTAATTGTTGCAGTACTTCTGTATTATTATTTGCCATATTAAACTCCTAACACAAATAAGCCAATGGTGTTTGTAGGTAATCCCATTATCCAAGACCACAAAGCAGTAAATGGATAAGAGATGTAGTAACACAACTCCCCTAGAATATCAACACCGGTAGAGCTATAAACAATTTCGAACACGATAAGTAACCCTATTAAAACTAGGTGTCCCCATCTACGCATAAATTGAACAAAACGATTTTCGTATTTTAAATATGCTGCAACAGCATTAAATCCATCAAGCGGATAGATTGGAAGCATATTAAACACAATAAGTAAAATATTTATCTCTATCATAAATGAGAATAGATAGATAAGAACTTGCAACCAAAACAAACTTTTGATATTAGCACTAAATAAAATTATCAATCCCATCAAAGGCATAAAGATAAAGGCGATAATTAAGTTTGATAACACCCCTGCAATACTTACAAAGAAGGTATTGCGTTTATAGTTTTTAAAGTTGAAAGAATTGACTGGAACTGGCTTTGCCCAACCGAACCCTAAAAACAAGAAACTAAAAAATCCAAATGGGTCTATATGAGCAAAAGGATTAAGAGTAAGTCTTCCTGCTAACTTTGGAGTGAAGTCTCCTGACTTGTGGGCAGCAAATGCATGAGCTGCTTCGTGAAAAGTCAGAGCCACAACCATAGCTATAAGAAAAGTTACAAATATTAATGCTTTTGTTTGAAAGTCTAAATCTGCATTTAGTAATTGTAAAAACATTTTCTCTCCATAATAATTTTGTCACAATACGACATTTTAAGTATTATATACTTAACAAGTATAATGTATTAACAAAAAATAATCAAACAAATTTAACATAAAACCTTTGACAATATTTTACAATACTTTATTAAAACCTTGTCCAAAAACGCAAGAATAAATTTGAAATTTTTGTAAAGTTTTTTAGGAAGTTAGTAAACATTTTTTATAAAGCAGTTTTTAACTAAAAAACTCTTTCGACCAACTAGTCTAGTCCTTTTTATGGCAAAAACCATTTAGTCGGTTTATAACAAATGGCACAAAAATCAAATATTTTAATACTATATTTGTGCGTTAATAAAAAAAGTGCAAAACACAACTTGTTTTGCACACTTTTTTTAGGCGATAGCCCAATTTGATATAATATTAAATATATTATCAGTTAAGGTAGAAGGTAAAATATCTTTTAGTATAACAATGTCTTCACACCCAACCACTTGGTCGTCTTGCATCAAATATATCTTACCAACACACTGGCCAGCTTTGAGTGGAGCTTTTAAAATTTCGGGAAGTTCAAGCCTTGTTGTAACACTTCCACCCTTATCTATTTTTTTAGTTAATAGATACATATCCTGTTTAGGCACAAGTTCCACTTTATCACTCTTGCCACCAACTACCCTTATAGAGTTTTCTATTTTATTTTCTTTATTAATTATTTTTTTATTTTCAAAATTATTGAAGCCGTAGTTTAATAAATCTGATGTTTGCTTAAATCTTTCTTTGCCACTTTCTGCACCAAGTACAACAGCAATAAGTCGCATATCTCCCCTTTTTGCAGTAGCAGCTAGGCAATAACCCGCCTCATTGGTCGAACCTGTCTTTCCACCATCACAACCTTTGTAATATCTAATTAACTTATTAGTATTAACTAGTTCAGTTTTTCGGTTGTTTTTGTGTTCAAGTTTATCAATCCATATTGTACTGTAATTATGATAAATCTCGTGTCCAGTAACTTCTTTTAGCAACACAGCGATATCTTTTGCACAAGAGAATTGTTCTGGTGCTGGAAGCCCCGTACAGTTAGCATACAAGGTTGAGTCTAAACCTAGTTGTTTTGCTTTATCGTTCATTAACTTAACAAAAGACTCTTCACTACCAGCGATACTTTCTGCCAAAACTACACTAGCATCATTAGCAGAACTTACTATTACACTCTTTAACAGGTCGCCTATGGTATAAGTTCCACCCTCTTCTATAAATACTTGCGACCCACCCATACTAGAAGCTTTGCTAGAAGCAGTCACAATATCTGTTAGGCTTAATTTTTCTTGTTGGATATTTTCCAATGTTAACAAGATTGTCATCAGCTTAACAATACTTGCAACAGGCAACTTTTTCGTTTCGTTGTTTTGATATAACACCTTACCAGAGTTATAATCTATAAGATAACTTGCCTTTGCTTGCACACTAAACTCTTGTGTTGAAGCAAACACTGCATTAACTGGTGGCGTTACGCCAAATATTAAAAATAAAAAAATAAACCCTATTGCAAAAACTATTTTTTTCATAACTAACTCCTTTGGTTAGTTTAGTTTTAGCAATAAGGTTAAATTTTATGTATTTAATTATAGGCTTTTTATTAGAGAATATAGATATTCACCAAAGTAACCACTGGCTACTTGTCTATTATACTTAATATCTTCATATCTAATTTTTGATCTAGAAAAAGCACTTGCATGGTTTGTTACAAGAGATACACCGATAACTTCCATACCACAGTATCTAGCAGCAACTACTTCGTTTGCCACATGGAAGCCAACAACATCAGCTCCCATAATTTGAGCCATATGTATTTCGGCAGGTGTCTCACCATTTGGTCCCATAAACTCGATATAAACACCTTTTTTAAGGCCTATACCTAAGTTCTTACCTACGGCATATGCTTGATTTAATAAATCATAATTATAAGCGTTGGTCATATCAAAAAATCTAAAACCATAAGGTTCACAATCTACACCAATTAAAGGGTTTCTATTAGAGAAGTTCAAGTGATCGCTAAACAATACAATATCGCCTACTTTAATTCTCTTATTTATAGCACCAACAGCAGAACTATTAACCAAAACTTTGCAACCTAATTCTTTAAGCGCATATATTGGCAAAACAACTTCTGATGGTTTGTAACCTTGGTAATAATGTAGTCTATCATACATAACTACAACTTTTTTACCAGCGATTGTACCAAAATAAAACTTGCAAGTTGTTGCATCTTTACCCAGCGTAACAAGGCCATCGATATCTTTAAAAGGTAGTTCTACTCTATCTTCTATTCTGTCAATAATTTCGCTTAGTCCGAAGCTAACTACAATACCAATCTCTGGCTGCATATCAACTTTTGACTTAATAGATTTAACGATTTTGTCAATAATTTTCTTCATATTGGCCTCCTTACACATACAAATCTAAACCATTTGTTTATTATATTATAAATATAAAACTACTGCATGTCAAATTTATAAACACGGTTTCTAACACACAAATTAAAAAAATCACCCCATAAAATATAAGCCATCTTACAAAAGAATTACCACAACCAACAAGTCTACCGTAAGCATTTATAGTTAAACAATCTCTAATAGCAAATATACAAACAAGGCTCATAACAATCAGAATACTTAGTTTAACTGGAAACACAACTAAGCACACATTTATTGCCCCACCAAAACCAAACACTAAAATTATAACAACACTATTAAGCCCCAAACTAAACGCAAGATAAGCAATATAGCATAAAAATATAGGTATTGATATTTTAAAACGGCATATCAAAAACATTACAAACAAGATAAATAAATAATAAAACACTCTTTTTACAAAAAAGCTAACAACTGATATGTCTCTTTTAAAAAACTTAACTAAGGTATTGTCATTACAATTAGATATACTTATCTCACCCGAACACTTTATTCCTGTAAATATGCCTGTCAAGAGCGCAACTATTATTATGAGCACCATAAGTATGATAAAAGATTTGTTTTTAGACAGATAATTTTTAATAGAGAGTTTTAGATTATTTGACTGCTTATAATACACATTATTCATAACATAACTTATGATATGCTTCGACAAAATATGATAAAAAAAGACTAGTATACACTAGTCAATCTCATTATATATAACATTAACACCTACGGCAATAAATTCTTTGTTAGAGGGTTTCTTAATAAACTCTCTTATTTTGGATGTTTGGCCTTTCCAAGCGCTATCAATTGCAAGGCGAATATTTCTTTCAATATTAAATATTGTCGTATCATATTTTGCAGAAAGATATGTATATGCACCTTTATTTAAATTACCAACTCTACCATTTTCTGCAAGACAAAATATAATGGCATCTTTTAAATAAGAAAAACCTGCGTGCTTTGGAGATAGATTTAGATTTAATAGATAATCATAAACAATACTAACCCATTCTTTGTTATAGTCCTTAACTTTTTTATCTACACATCTCTCTTTTAACTTTGCCACTACTCCAAGCAGTTTTGAATAAAAGGCATCTTTAACATTTATTTTAAAGACTTTTTCTTCATCTACAACTGTTTCATCTTGAAGCATGCCATCACACAAATATATAACAGCAGACAATCTAGTTTGATTTTTTACAGTTATAAAATCTATCAAGACTTTACTTACAGTTGTCG
>JAZRTN010000109.1:0-1050 GCA_045652045.1 Clostridia bacterium | reverse complement strand
CAAAAGATGAAACAAAAGATAATAAGAACCTTGGCAAAATTGCTCTTGTTATGGGTTGGTTCACCGCAACATTTATTGTCATTTTACTTGAAGATATTTTAAATCAAATGGCAACAATTATGATTTTTGGTAGCATTGGTTTATGCGCTGCGGTTGGAATTGATTTTGCTAATAAGGACTTTAAAACAAAAGCCGACTTATATAAAACAACTCTTGTTGAAGGCAAAAAGGAAATACTTAAAGAACAAGTAAAGGAAGAACTTAAAGACAAAGATGTTAGATTCTAAACATAAAGAAAGGAAACACAACCTATGTTTGATGAAAAGTTAGAAGAAATACAAAGTTTTACTGTGCGATATATTAAAACTATCGCAATGGACATTATCGTTGTCCTAGTCGCTATTGCTTATATTTTCTACCAAATGGTGGGACTACAAGTAACCGACACAAACCCATTAGTGCTTATAGCACAAGCATTTATGGGAATTGTATGTGGTGTTGCTATTAAACAAGCTCTTGGTGAAAATGGTTTTTCTAGGGGCTACAATTCAAAGTTTTGGTTGGATGAAGAAGAAAAATATAATGCTGCTTGCAATACCGCTAACCCATATATGGAAAGAGTTGATAACTTTTATCAATATGAAGAAATTGAAAAGAAAAGAAATTATCGTAGAGCAAAACTACAAGGCGCTAGATTAAAGTATGACCAATGGTTTGATAAAGATGGAAACTACATTGGATCAATTGAAAACTTTAACAAGTTAGATAAAAAACAAAAAAGAGTTCTTAATAAATGTATCAAAATTAAGATTTACCCACTTAATTTATTTAGCCAATATGACATATCTAATGAAAAGTGGACAAAAAAAGAACCAACAGATAGAGCGCAAAGGGGTAAAAATGCTACTAGAAACACTATTAGCGCAACTTTAATTGCTATCATTGGTGTTTACTTTATTCCATTTCTTTCTGGTTGGTCTTGGGCGAGTTTTATTAGTTCTACAATGCAAGTAGCAATGTGGGTATTGTTTGGTATCTTACAATTATTCA
>JAZRTN010000108.1:0-5720 GCA_045652045.1 Clostridia bacterium | reverse complement strand
TGTAGTCTTCATAATTAAATGAAAGTGTTAATTTGATAGTTCTGTTTAGAGGATCTGGTTTTACTACTGTAAACAATCCTTCGTTGTCACTATTTATTGTTACTGTATCGTCACTAGACACAACTTCAATTTGTGAATAGTCTGCCGCATCAAGCAGCTTACCTACTGTTTTTGGCATTTCAAACTTCGCTCTAAATTGAGGATTTGCATCTGTTCTTTGTACTAAAACATTGGTATTAGTTACATCATTTTCACCTTGATAAATATAGATAGAGGCTAATTGTCTTTGTATCAACACATCTACAAACGCCCCACTATCAATTGCAATAGCTCTAACTTTAACTGTACCAATCTCACTAAAAGAAACTAAACCTGCATCTGAAACGGTAGCACTTGTTCCTTCTACTATTGCATAAGCGACTTCTTTGTTGGTGGTATTTTGTGGGTAGAATTTTACCCCTAGCTGTATTGTTGGATTTATAATGCTAGGAACGGCTTGGCTATCTTCCCAGTCTTTAAATACTCCACCATTTAAATATTGCATAGCCAATTGTTTGCTCAATACATTAACAGTAACTTTTACTGATTTTTGCACATCACCCATTCTCGCATATATCGTAGCTTCTCCACCATCTACACCAGTAATAATACCATAAACTTTGTTGTCGATTATTTTCTTTTCAACCGTTGCTATGCTTGGATTTGAACAACTGAACGAAACGTGATTTGTATTTAACTCATAGTCAGTAGGTAAAAATGCGTTAGCAATGCAAATTTCACCTGTTGAGCCAATATCTTCTAATACTATATCTTTTGCATCAACTAGCTCAAAGTTAGTTGGATTTCCCATAGTTGAAGTTATTGTTATCTCTCTCGTAACAAATTCTGCTTTATTTGGGTGTTTTTTAATGCTTAATGTTATTGTTACGCTGCCTGCATTTATAAACTCAACAATGCCATCACTTGTAACAGTTGCAACGTTTGTATTTTTACTTGAATAAGTTATTTGTTTGTTTGTAGCATCTTGTGGATACACGTTTGCTTTAAGTGAATACGTGCTCTTGCTTATAACAATCGGATTTTGGTTAATAGGCATATTGTTTAGGTATATGTCATCTACATTTCTTACAACTTCTACACTAATTACTATATCGGATTGAGCTGTTAATTGAGTTACGCCACCTTGTTTTGCAGTAACTGATTTGTCACTATTAATTGTTAAAATATTTGTATCATGACAAGTCCAGTCCAATGCAACATTGTCCATCCACAAAACATATGTCGAACCGCTCTCTAATTTAATAGAGTCGCCGTCTTTAATGTCAATATTGGTTGCATTATCTAAAACATATTGTATTGTTATAGTTTTACTAACTAATCCTGCTGTTATTGTTAAATCAAAACTTTGAGCTTTAACTTCGTCAAGTTGTAGGTAGCAAATGTTGTTGGTGAAAGTTGCTGCACCTACTTGGGTTGAGATTGTTATTACGTCTGTGTGGTCAGCAGTATTTTCACTTGTTAACACTTGGAACGGAATTTCTGTAAATAGAGAGTTAGTTACAATAATTCCGTCATCAGCAATATCTCCAAGGCTATTGTCGCCTAAATCACAAATATTAACAAGTGCGGCAGGTCTATTTACTTTGATGGTTGTTTTTGATTTTATAACGACATCTTCATCAACAAGTGCGTTTAGATAAATTTCACACGATCCACCACCAACTATAACAATGTCTTCGCCATCAATTTTGACAACTTGTTCATTAGAACTTTCCCACCAAACGTTTGTTAAATGCGAAAGTTTATAGTCGTTAGGATATGCTTGATATGTTATTGGAATTAATTTGTTTTGCTCAAAATTTAGTTCAATTATTTTATCTGCATATTGCTCAGATATATCTGCATGAGTAACATAACCACCTGTATAATTAACGGTATATGTTGCAGATTTTAAACCATCTACGCTTGTAGCAGTAAACTTAACAGAGCCTTTTGCTTTTAAAGTTATATTACCCGAGTTATCTATTGAGCCAATTTCTGGATCAGAAGTTAGATAAGTCACGTTTTTGTTAGTTGCATTAGTTGGTTCAAAATTAATTGCAGGAAATACTAAACTTTTTGATGCTGTTACAGTATTAACCTCAGCAATTGAAATGTTTGACACAGGAACAAATACAAATACTTCAACTTGATTTGTAATGCCATTAGCCGTTGAAACTGTTATTGTTGCACTACCACCATCTATTGCAGTAAGTTGACCGTCGGCAGCTACTTTTGCAACGCTCTCATTAGAACTTGTAAATGTGACATTTTTGTCTAACGCTTCTAGTGGGATTATTTGTGTTTGTAAATATATAACTTCGCCTTTTGTTAATTGGAAGTTAGGTTGCACATTGGTAAAATTAATTTTGTGTGCTTTGTCATCTGTAATATGAAAAATACATTCGTCATAAATAGTTTTTGCAACAACACTACGAGCGATAATGCGTACATAACCAAAATCTTTAAAAGTTATTACACCGTTTTTATCAACAGTAGCAAGATTTTTGTCACTTGTTAAATACTCAACCTTGTTATCTGTTGCAGTCATAGGGCTTACCCTTGCCGGGAACTCCAACACAACATCGTTTTGGTCCGGTTTAACAATTTGTTTGAAGTTTTGTCCAAACGAAACCTTTTCTACTGAAATATAAGTGGTTGTTCTTACAACGTTGGAAGTTATTTGGATTGTAAATATCAATACAAAAGGTATCAATGCGACAAGAAAAAGAATAATTTTCTTCATAATTACACCTCCACCTTGTATGATAATTTAGTAGTATTTGTTAATAGCAATGTTGTAGTTGTTAAAGCAAAACAAATGACAATGGCTAGTGAGACAAGAGTCACTAAATATACAGGTTGGAATAAGCAATATACTATTGCAAAAACACCAACTATTAAGCTAATAATAAAACTAACAAATACAAGAGTTAATACATTAGAATTGTTTTGTGTATTGTTTTTAAATATATTTGGTCTTAACATGTTAATAAACAAACCAAGAGAAACAACCCCCACCATAAAAATAAGTCCAACAAATAGTATTGCAAATGCTTGTAAAACTGAAACATATTTTAATGCAATTAATACAATAGTTGTAACAAGCATAGCTACTAAACAAGACATTATGCCAACCGATGACTTTGCATAAAGTGGAGTTTTTAATCCATAAGGGTTTGTTTTTAATATCCAAATATTGTCGCCCTCTTTACTAATAAAAGCTGCACTAGGCGAACATATCATGGCTACAAAAACCAGTATTACAAATAGAGATGTTCCAAAAATTATTTGAGAACCAAGTTTTTCAACTGCAAATTTGATAATAAAAGAGTTGCAAATCCAAACCATATAAGGCATTGCAACTGACAATCCAAAATATGTATAAGAATAATTTGCACTTCTAAAAGTTTCTTTAAGTTCAAGTACAAAAAACGCCCAAAAAGCATTTCTTTTTTTGTTGATTGACTTTATCTTTTTTGAAATATTCTTTTGAGCAAGCGATTTAACAAAAAAGTAGTTATAAGAATATGCACCAACAAAAACGCTACCACAAAATAATACAAGTGATACTACAAAAAACAATGTAAAATTTTTAAACCACGAAGCAGCCACCATAAATTTACTTGCCCAACTACTAGGCATAAAAGCAGAGCTAAAAGCATTGGCTATTTGAATAATTATGTTTGTTTTGTTGTTTTTTAATAACACAATATCTGCTATATTAAACACAACTTTGCTATACAAATAAAAACCAATTATGGTGATTGAAACTGAAATTAATAAGTTAATAATGGGAAAAATTTTTGCGTATTGCGAAACATACATAGCAGGGATAGCCACAAGCATTGCTACTGCCATTGGTAAAAGTGGTAACAACATAACAACAACAATACCAATAAAATAAAAAGATACTGCTAGTTTAAAAATTATTCCAAACCATACAATAACAGGTAACATTAATATAATGGCTAAGCTGTATGTTTTACACAAACAAACTATAAGTTTTGATACATAAATTTGCCACCTAGAAATAGGTAGATAGGCAAGTTGGTTTTTGTCTAATAAAAAATAAATATTTTTAACAATATATGAAGCTGCATACAACAAAAGCACAATTTGTACAAAGCTAATAAGCATTGATAAATATTTGTATGCGTCGCGCTCAACACCCATTGTCCATACAAAGTATATTACAACCCAAGAAAGCATTATAGATAGTAGCACTTTTAATACAAATGCAACAATATGACTTGTGAGTTTATTTTCGATGTTTTTACGTTGAGTGACATATTCTAGTTTTAAAAGCGTTTTTATGTTATCCATAATACCTCCTTTTGTTTATTGTTGTTAAATTTGATTAATTGCTACAAGCAAGTCTTTTAAACTTTCTTTTATCTGACGGAATAGATAAGTCAAATACATTAACAACTTTGCCATTATCTAACACACAGACCTTGTCACACATTTCAATTACAGCTTGTAAATCGTGACTTGTAAATAATACAATGTTCTTTTTGTTTTTTGAGAAATCTTTTATACAATCTTTGACAACTTTTCTGCTTTGTACATCTAACCCCAAAAACGGCTCGTCAAGCACCCATAGTCTAGGTTCGTGAATAAGTGCACCCATGATACAAATTTTTTGTTTCATGCCGTGTGAATACGAAAATATTTGAAAATCTAGGCTTGATTCTAGATTTAATAGTTTTGCATACTTTTCCATTCTTTCCGTTCTGTCTTCTACGCTTACTTGATAAACGTCTGCCATAAAATTGACATATTCTCTACCGGTAAGATTTTCGTAAACAGAATGGTTGTCTGGCACATACCCTATTAGAGATTTTGTTTTATTTGGTGTTTCTACAATGTCGTTATTATTAAGAGTAACCTTGCCATTATCAAAAGGCAACATACCTGTTATACATTTAATGGTTGTTGATTTTCCTGCTCCGTTTTTTCCAAACAATCCAAAGACTTCACCATTTTTTACAGTAAAAGACGCACCGTCAACTGCTGGTTTTTCTGCCTTTCTAAAAACCTTAACCAAGTTAGAAACTTTAAGCATATCTCCTCCAAAAAATTTGTTGTATTTTGTCTTTTTATCTTATAAATGTAGTATAACATATTTTATAAAAAACACACATTATTTGATTACTATTTTGCTTATACAAACAAAAACCACTCTTATGAGTGGATTAAATATTGTGACTGTTTTATTTTTTCTTAAACATATCTTTTGGCATTCCACAAAGCGGGCATTTTTCTGGTGGATTTTCGCCTGTATGTACATGTCCGCATATAGCGCATACCCATACTGTTTTGTTTTCTTCTTGTGGCATAATAACACCTCTTTTTTATAAATTTGTATATTTACAATACATTTATAACTAATATATATCACAATTAAACAATTTTGTCACAACATATTACAAAAAAAATAAAACCTACTTGAATAAGTAGGTCTATATGGTAGGACTAATTTGTTATCTTTACGGTACAGTTACCAAAGCACTTACCATATTTACCTTCCTTTTAATTGACTTGTAATCAAAATTATTTTAAACTTTAACCATAAGGAGCAATAAACTATGTTAGAAAAAGAATATGCTTTAAAACTTAAAGAAAGAGTAGAAAAAGAACTGCACGAAGATAAATCAAATGCATTATTTATATACTCA
>JAZRTN010000107.1:0-3608 GCA_045652045.1 Clostridia bacterium | reverse complement strand
CGTTCTGAAACGATAGAATCAAGAGTGTCACCATAAGTTATTATCTTTTTGGTTGTTGGAAGGTTTGTAACCTCTTGTTTTGCAACTGTCATAGAAAGTTCTTTAACAATGGTGTTTCTAAACAATAAATAAATAGTATAGTCGCCAGCATCTTTAACTTCTGCAACGGTTTTTCCAAATCTATATATTGCTAATGATAATGATGCGTTTAGAGCGGGAGTTTCCTCGCCCGCATTTGCAAAATCATAAGTAACACTAATAGGGTTTCCTGTATAAACTGCATTTCCAGGATACACAAAGTCAATCTTAGGTATGATTTGGAATGTTTGCTCTAATATTACATTCGCACCAGAATGCTGCATTTCTACCTTGTAAGTTCCAACATTAATAACATCGTTTTCATCAATCAATGAGAATGAACCATTATTCATAACATAGAAATCTCTTCTAGTAGGAGATGAAAGTGCATTGCTAATGTATAATTTAGGATTAACGTTAATAACCGATCCAGTATACATATATGCATCTTTATCAATATCAATATAGTTTGCACTATTACTAATTGCGCTGATAACTAGGTCTGCAATAGCTTCGCCAGTATAATTTTGCTCTGCAATAGTTGCTTTAATCTTATATGTTCCACATTCTGTTGGAATAGTATCTGAGTAGTTGGTACCTGCGCTATCTCCAAAAGTATAAGTAACTTTATAATCAGAAAGTTTTGGATTAAGTATAAAGGTTTGTCCTTTTGTTACGCTGATGTTTGCAAGGGATATTGTTACAGGGGCTTTTCTAATAACAAAATTGAAGAAGTAATTTTTATAGTTGTTTGATATTATTTCGCCTCTGTATTCGCCTGCAGTGGTAGGGATTGTTCTTGCTGCAAAATTGTTTGTGTCAGGCAGAGTGCCATCTGATAAGTATGATTTGCCTGTATAATGAGTTTGATAATCTGTAAGTCCGATATGAGTAATTATTTGAGAAGCATCGCCATAAGTCATATCCCCATCTCTATAAATTTCTATATCTACAAGGTCTGCTTTACCAATAATAAATGTTTGTGTGGTAGAGGTTGAAGAGTAGTTATTGTTAATAGAATAAGCATATAAACTATAACTGCCAGCGTCAATTGGATTAACGACATTGTCAGCATAAACTAGTGTATATTCAGTAAACCCTGCTGCAACTTCGTCATCAATTTTTACTGTAACGATTGGGGCTTTGGCTGTGCCATCATAAACAGCAGTGTTTAAATTTTCAAATTCAAACTTAAGAGAAGTTGTATTTTTGCCTATAACAAAATTTGTTTCTGCATAAGCAGGTAAATATGTAGCGTTGCCATTGAATGTTAATTGTACAAGATATAAACCTGCATCACTAGGCGCTGCAGCATTGCTATAAGTAGATCCGTTAAATGTTTGACCTGTATATAGCAGTGTATATCCGCTGATTGCATCTGCATTAACTACAGATGGAGATTGAGCTAAGGTGTTATAGGTGTAAACACCGCTTGCAAAACCAAATGTGGTTTCAACCCTTTTGATTTCGACAGTTGTAACTACTGTTCCCTCGTAGTTTGTAGTACTTGGAGTATGTGTAAATGTGTAAATGCCAGGGGTAGTAGGTTGTTCTCCAAAAACTTGTTTGGTTGTAGACAACGAACCATTGGCTTGATATTGGAATCCTTCAAATTTACTTACAATATCACAGTTTGCAGAAACGCTGATTGAAAGATCTGTTGAATAGTCTACAGAAATCAATTCGTTACTAGCGTAACCTGGATAAGACAATATTAATGCAGCTGGCGTTATCTTCATAAAGAACTCAGTTGAAGCACTGTTGTAGTTAGATTCTGGCGCTGCATTATAAGAAATAACAACCTTATATAAGCCAACGTTTGTTGGTGCAACAGATGAGCCGTTATAAGTAACTGTAATATTTGAGCTTGAACCATCATCAATTTGATAATCTGTTATAGCTTTAGGAGAACCATCATATTCTAAGTTTTCAAGTTCTGAGTAAACTATGTGAGCATCTGCACGGAATACTTGATATGTGTATTCAACTTCTAAGTCGTAGTAGTTTTCATTGCCAGCAACTTTTACTTTCATAGTATAAGTTCCGGCGTTCTTTGGAGCAGTAGCTGTAAAAGCATTGTCTCCTGATTTAAACTCTAAAGTATGAGAAATAATTGAACTAATATCATTTCCACTAGCATCTACAATTGAATACGTAGGGATAAATTCTGTTGCAGGTCTGTAGGTTGCTTCAGTTGGTGAAAGTGCAGTGAAGTTTACCCTAACTTCCAATTGTTTTATTGTAAGCGTTGCGTAAGCTACGCCCTCAAAGTTTGAGTCAGAGACGGTTGCTGTAGCAAAGTAAGTTCCGGCCTCTTTTGGGTTAGAATAAGGAGTTCCATTTTTTGTATAAGTAATAACGCATGTTAAAGGATTTGGACCATGGAAGGCAGTTGCTGTAAGGGTGTGAACGTTGTTGTCATAATTTACAGTTAAGCTGTCCATAGAAACATCTACAACTAATTTATTTATTGTAAATGTTACTGTTTGTTTATAAGTTTTTGAATTATATGTGTATGAGAAGTTTGCGTTGTAAACGCCAGCATTGATTGGGTTTACATTGTTGTTTGTTCCGTCAGAGTATGAAACTGTAATGCCGGGGTCTTCAATTTCTATCAATACAGGAGTAGTTGTTTCTTCTGCTCCAGTTCCAACTGAATATTTATATTTGTATATAAATGTAGAAATGTAAGTTGTTGGATTAGGAACTTGTTTTGCTCCGTTGTAATCAAAACTTGTTTTATCAACAGTAAGTAATGTTCCAAAAATTATTTTAACGTCAAGCTCTGTTTCGATTGCCACATCGCCTATCATTAATGTAAAAGGAATTTGGTCAATAAAGTAAGTTGGATTGCTAGCGTTAACGCTAAAGTCGAACATAAAGTCGTTTACATTAAATTCGCTGGATGCTGATGGTTTTGTAGCTTTTGCAATTTCGCTAGACAATTTAAAGCCCACAACAACATTTTCTGTAATCATATTGTTAGAGGTTTCTAATATGTTAGCAAGATAAGATTCCCAAACTATACTCATTTCTAATTCATCAAGGAGTTCAGTATTTGAACCAACAACTTTGTTTAAAATGTCTTCTTCTGTGATAGAAGAGTACATTTCTTTACCTTCGCCAAATGAAATGTTTTGTTTCATTACAAATAGGTATAAGTTTTTACTGCGATCTTCACCTTCTATGTGGCCATCTACAACTAGGTTGCTAATGTTTGTACTGCCACTAAAGGATGTTAAAGTAACCTTTGCTTTGAAGAATGAGTTTACACCAACAGAAAGCAGAGCTGATAAGCTGCCTGAAATTGTAGTTGTAGTAGCAGGTGAACTCTTATAAGTATATTTGTAAAGAACTGTTGGAGTTCCTGTTGCAGAGACAATTTCTACTTCTGCTTCAAAAACTTCTACATTGGTATCCCCATCTTTAAGTTTAAGAGCGCTTAAAGATGTTGGGTTGGTCTCTCTAGCATCAAGAACTTGACTTTCATAAGTAAGGGTCAAGGCTTTTGGATTAATTGTGTAAGTATA
>JAZRTN010000106.1:0-4555 GCA_045652045.1 Clostridia bacterium | reverse complement strand
CATAGGGTAGTGGGTACTTGTGTATAATACCCTGTCTAGTATTATAAGACCAGTCTCTTTGTCTAGCTCATATTTGTTTTTGCTACCTTGCTCTATTTCTATGCACGCAATAAACTCGCTAGGGGTTATTCTTTCTTTACTTATATCTTTCCAAATATTCATAAATATCTCTCCTATGAGTATAGTTTAGCACACATATTTTTTTTAGTCTATTTAGTTTGTAAAAATATTTTTTCACTATACGTTTTTGTTTGTAAAAAAAACATTTTTGTTATAAAATGATAACGATTGATACTTTGTGTCAATAATATTTTATTTAAAAGGATTTTTATGGAAAAGCTCGACCTTGCAAAAAATATTATGAATGCCCGTATCTTTACTCAAAATGCCTGTGAAAGTTTTGACAAAGACCGTAGCAACAAGCAGTCTTTACCTGTTAATGTTAGATTGCTATTTTTAATCGGCGAATATGGCAGAGTTTCTCCATCTACGCTTATTGATAAGTTGTATATAGCCAAATCAAACTTAGCGCTTATGTGTAAGCAGCTTATCTCACAAGGTTTTATCAAAGTAAGTCAAGACCTTAAAGATAAGCGCATAATATATTATTGTCTTACCCAAGAGGGTAAAGACTATTTAGAAACAAAATTGCTTGGTGTAGAATATAATCTTACTAAGAATTTTTCTGACCAAGACTTACAAAACTTAAATCAAAAATTACAAGAATTAAACGAAATTCTTTCTAAAAAATTTTAAAAGGAAATATTATGTTAAAACTATACAATACATTAACTCGCAACAAAACACCATTTAGCCCAATCGAAGAAGGTTTGGTTAAAATGTATACTTGTGGCCCAACTGTATATTATTATCCACACATAGGTAATATGAGAGCATATATCTTTATGGATAGCCTAAGAAGAGTTTTAAAATACAACGGCTACACACTAAAAGGTGTTATGAATATTACAGACGTTGGACACTTAACAAGTGACGAAGACGACGGTGACGACAAAATGGAACTTGCAGCAAAAAGAGAAAACAAGTCTCCATACGAAATATCAGCTTACTACACAAATATCTTTATGCATAATTTAGAAATGCTAAACATAGATGTGCCAGAACATGTAGTTAAAGCAACAGACTATATCGACAAAATGATAGAGTTTGTAAAAATTCTTGAACAAAAAGGCTACACATATATCTTAGAAGATGGCGTGTACTTTGATGTTAAAAAGTTTAAAGGATATGGCGCTCTTAGTGGCAAAGACCTAGACAAAACAGGCGTTGCCCGTGTACAAGAAAACGCAAACAAACACCACCCATTTGACTTTGCTTTGTGGAAATTTGTTCCAGACAACCACATTATGAAATGGCCTAGCCCTTGGGGAGTAGGTTGCCCAGGTTGGCATATCGAATGCTCAACAATGAGTAATGACATTTTAGGTAACCACTTTGATATCCATACTGGTGGTATAGACCATTTACCAATTCACCACGAAAACGAAATTGCTCAAAATGATGCAGCTCTTGATAGAAAAGTTGTAGAAAGATGGATGCACAATGAGTTTGTCCAAGTTGATGGTGGCAAAATGAGCAAAAGCCTTAACAATATCTATACAATTGACCAACTTGCAGAAATGGGCTATAACCCAATGGACTTTAAGTATTTTTGCTTAAATACTTATTATGGTAAAAAAATAAACTTCACTTTTGATGCTCTAAAAGCAGCAAACAGTGCTCTTAAAAAACTTCACAAATCACTAAACGAACACAAGCAAGGTACAAACAATTTAGACCAAGCAGTGATTGATGATTATAAGCAAAAATTCCTAGATGCAATAAACGACGACCTTAACACCCCACTAGCACTTGGTGTTGTGTGGACAGCGCTTAAAGAACCAGCATCTAAACAAATTTATCAAATGGTAGTTGATTTTGATAGAGCCCTAGGTCTTCAACTAGACAAAGATTACATGGACTATTCTAAACAAGAAATCCCAGAACAAGTTGTTGCCCTTGCCGAACAAAGAAAACTAGCTCGTCAAAACAAAGACTTTGCAGAAAGCGATAGACTAAGAGACGAAATCTCAAAACTAGGCTTTTCAATTAAAGATACAAGAGAAGGTTATGAAATAACTTCTCTATAAAAAAAGACCATGATGGTCTTTTTTAATTAAACATTACAAAATATTTATAAACAATTTTGTTATTTATAACTTTGTGTTATAATCTTTTTAGGAAGTAAAAATATGTATATTGAAAAAGTAAAACAAAAACTAAAACAATTACAAGACAAACCAGATATATATGTATTGGGCATAGAGAGTAGTTGTGATGAAACTTCTATCTCAATTGTAAAAAACGGCAGAGAAGTTTTGAGCAATGTTATTTCTAGCCAAATAGATATTCATAAACGTTTTGGTGGTGTTGTGCCAGAAGTTGCATCTCGCAATCACGTAGAAGCAATAACCAACGTTTTAAAAGAAGCCCTAGAAACAGCAGGTGTTACCCTGCAACAAATAGACGCAATTGCAGTAACATACGGCGCAGGGCTTATTGGCGCCCTTATGGTGGGTGTTAGCTTTGCAAAAACGCTTGCATACTCTCTAAATATTCCATTGGTTAGAGTTAATCATATCAAAGGACATATCGCAGCCAACTATATAGCACACCCATCTTTAAAGCCGCCTTTTATCGGACTTATCGTTAGTGGTGGGCATACTGCAATAGTAAGAGTAGATGATTACCTAAACCAAACACACATTGGTAGCACCCTTGATGATGCAATAGGCGAAGCTTATGACAAAGTAGCAAGAGTGTTGGGACTAGAATATCCAGGTGGTCCAAAAGTAGATGCCTTAGCAAAACAAGGTAGTAACAATATTAACTTTGTTGCTCACGACGTTTTAAAAAAGACTTATGACGTAAGTTATAGTGGCTTAAAAACTGCTCTTATTAATTATGTTCACAAACTTAGACAAAATGGTCAAGAACTAAATGTTAATGATATATGTTGTTCGTTTCAAACACAAGCAGTTGATGGCTTGGTAGAAAAAGCTATCAAAGCTTGCAAAACTCACAACTTACATAAAGTTTGTGTGGCAGGTGGTGTTGCAGCTAATAGTTATTTAAGAGAAAAAGTAGAATCTCTTGGCAAAAAAGAACATATCGAGGTATTTGTTCCACCAATAAAATTGTGTACAGACAATGCGGCAATGATTGCTTGTTTAGGTTATTATAATTTAATAAATAACGAAGGCATAAGTGATATAGACTTATCAGCTTGTCCTAATTTAAAAATTTAGAGGTGAATTATGATTAAGAATTTTGCAATTAATGCAAGACTAGACTATGCAGGTGACGAAATAGAAACTATAAAACTACTAGCACAAAATGGTGTGGGCGAAGTGTTTTTATGGTGGGGAAGTAAGGATTTAGAACAAAACATACAAAAAGTAAAAAGTTGTAATGATTTAAAAGTAAAAATCCAAACAGCACACCTAGATTATAAAAAAATCAACAATATCTGGAAAAGATGCCTTTGTGGACACTTTTTAGTTAAAGATTATATTAAACAAATCAAACTTCTTGCAAAATATAATATTCCTGTTGCAATTTTGCACGTATCTTGTGGAAAAAATCCACCAAAATATAATAAAACAGGACTTAATCGTTTTAAGAAAATAGTGCTAGCAGCCGAAAAGGCTGGTGTTGTAGTTGCATTAGAAAACACAAGATTTAATGATTACCTTGCTTATGTTTATGATAACATCAAAAGTCCTAACTTAAAAATTTGTTACGACTGTGGCCACGACCATGCTTTTGTTAAAGACACTTTTGACTTTGACAAATACAAAGGCGATATTGTTGCTCTACATATCCACGATAACGATGGCAAAAAAGACCAACACAAGTTGCCATTTGATGGTGAGATTGATTATAAGGCTGTATTAACAAAAATCAAAAAGTCAGGTTACAAAGGGCCAATCACATTTGAAACTCATATCAATAAAGAGTTTTATCCAAAAACAACAGAGCAAGAATTTATAACAGCAGCAATTGATAGATTTAATAAACTTAACGAAATTTACAAAACAATAAAGTAAACAATAAAAACTAGAATTAATTTTCTAGTTTTTTTATGTCATAAAACCAAGCCTTCAACAATATAATACATTAAATAAATATTTTTTTAGGGGGAATTATGGCAGAAGAACAAACATCTCAACCAAAACCAACTTTTCAAGAAAGTAGACTTACATTAATCAATCGCACAAACCTTGCCTTAACAGGGGTAGAAAAAGTACTTGGTGCTAACGAAACACACGTAAACTTAGTTGCAAGTGGTAATAGAGTATGTATTGAAGGTAGCAATCTTCATGTGTCAAAACTTGATGTAGAACAAGGCGTTATAGTTTTAGACGGGGTTGTTAACAACATTAAGTATGGCGAAGCAAAAAAACAGCCACTACTTAAAAGAATGTTTAAATAATGCTGTTTTCTAATAGTATACTTGGGCATAGCTTTTTGTTTTTGTTGTATATGGGGCTAT
>JAZRTN010000105.1:0-6438 GCA_045652045.1 Clostridia bacterium | reverse complement strand
TCTCAAAAGCTATACCAAGACTTTCAATCAATTATCAATAACACCTCAAATTGCCACCAAAATATGCAATTATTGAGCCCCAACTATTTAAAGCCTGGTTCTCTTTTTATAACCAACAAAAATTGCATCAAAGATTATTTTGCGTTGCTTTATATCTATTTTGGAGTGTACTTTACCAAAACGGGTATAATTATTAGCCCTAACAAAACCCACATTTTAGACAATTCCCAACTAAATATTTCTGTCAACAACTTCTCATACCAACTAAAAATATCCAACTCTAACAAACCTACATCTTCTATCGTTCTAAATGGTGTAGAATATTCAAACTTTAATTTTATAAATTATAATCAATTAGACCAAAACTTAGTTTTACAAATTTAGAGTTATTTGTTATAATACCACTAGATATAATATACAGTATTATTATTGCAAAGGAACTTTTATGGAATATTATTCATCACCACTAGCACAAAAACCCCTTGCCGAACGTATGAGACCTGTTAACTTAGATGAGTTTATAGGTCAAAAACATATCGTAGGCAAAGATAACCTTTTAGATAGAGCAATCAGAGCAGGAGTATTGGGTAGTTGTATTTTTTACGGCCCACCAGGTACAGGCAAATCAACTCTTGCTAACATTATCGCAGCAACTTGCAAAGGTGAGTTTAAAAAATTAAATGCCGTTTCAAGTGGCGTTGCTGATGCCAAAGCTATTATCGACCAAGCAAAAAAAGACTTTAACCTTTTTGGTAAAAAAACATACTTGCTACTAGACGAGTGCCACCGTTGGAGCAAGGCACAAAGCGATTGCGTTTTGCAAGCCGTAGAAGAAGGTAGCATTACATTTATAGGGTCCACTACCGAAAACCCTTATACAAGTATGACACGAGCCATTGTATCTAGATGCCGTATTTTTGAATTTAAATCTCTAACCGAAAATGATGTTATAGTAGCACTAGATAGAGCAGCTAGCGATAAAGAAAGGGGACTAGGCAACCTTAATGTTGTGTTAGAAGACGCTGCAAAAAAACATTTTGCCTGGGCGAGCGCAGGAGATATAAGAACTGCACTTAACGCCTTAGAACTTGCAGTACTAACCACAAAGATGAATAAATCAAAACAAATAGTCATAACTGAGCAAATCGCCGAGCAAAGTATTCAGAAAAAAGCCCTAAGCGTAGATGAAGATATGTATTACGACCTACTTAGTGCATTTTGTAAAAGTATTAGAGGTAGCGATACCGAAGCGGCTCTTTATTATAGCCAACGCCTAATCAACGCTGGTCTAGACCCACGCATTATTGCACGAAGACTAATGGCTCACTGTTCAGAAGATATAGGTATGGCAGACAGTAATGCATTGC
Source organism: Clostridia bacterium (assembly GCA_045652045.1). Taxonomy (GTDB): domain Bacteria; phylum Bacillota; class Clostridia; order Christensenellales; family UBA1242; genus CAKVLS01. Next base: position 5,071 of record JAZRTN010000105.1, on the reverse strand, counting down.
TTCTTGCTTGTTCAGCTATGTACAGTTGCGAGAAACTAGGTGTTCCAGAGTGTCTACTTAACCTAAGCCACGCTATCGTGTATGCGTGCGAAGCAGAAAAGTCCAATTCAGTATATCTTGCTATGCACCAAGCACAACAAGACGCACTTAACGTTAAAGACGATAATGTTCCAAACAACCTAAAAAACCACCCATCAACCAACAAAGATGGTACAAGTTCATACAAATACCCACACAACTTTGGTGGATATGTCAAACAACAATATATGCCAAATAGCCTAAAAGACAGAGTTTATTACAAACCATCACAAAACGGCAAAGAAAAAAATATGATTCGAAAAAAGAATTATAACAAATAGTATAAAAAAAGTTTGTGTTTTTTTTACAATTTGCTATACTTAAATTATTAAAAACAAAGGAGAACTTTTATGGAACTTAAAGGTAGCCAAACAGAGAAAAACTTAAAAACAGCTTTTGCAGGAGAATCAGAAGCAAGAAATAAATATACATATTTTGCAAGTGTTGCAAAAAAAGAAGGTTATGAGCAAATCGCCGAAATCTTCCAACAAACAGCAGATAACGAAAAAGAACACGCAAAACTATGGTTCAAACTTCTAGAAGGCATCAGTACAACAGAAGAAAACTTAGTAGAAGCAGCCAAAGGCGAAAACTACGAGTGGACAAAAATGTACAAAAGATTTGCTAAAAAAGCAAGAGAAGAAGGTTTTGAAGGTATCGCAAAACTATTTGAAGGCGTAGCAGCAATCGAAAAAGACCACCAAAAACGTTACGAAGCACTTCTTAAAAACGTTAGAGAAGGCAAAGTATTCAAAAAAGCAAACCCAGTATTGTGGGAATGCCGCAACTGTGGCCACAGAATGAAATCTGACGAAGCGCCAGAAGTTTGCCCTGTATGTGCACACAAAAGAGCTTACTTCCAAGTAACTCCAAAAAACTATTAAAATAATTAAAACCTGCCTAAACAGCAGGTTTTTTTATTGTAACTATAACTTTCACACAAAAAAAAGACTTGCCCAAAATCGGGTAAGCCTTTTATTTTTTACTATATTTTTGGTTCAAAATGTTCAAAAATAATGTTGTCACAGTGTTTTACAACTCTGTTATATTCCTTTTGAGATTCAACAGGCCAAGCAAGTAAAGGTAAGTCTTTAAACTTATTAACAAATCTGTTTGGTAAGTTTTTTGTGTTGTATGTGATAAAGTGTGGTTCAGAAATTTTCTTGTTTAGCATCATACGTTTCAAAACAAATTTTGTAACGAAAGATAGTCTTTCGCCTCTAAAATAGCTAGAACCTTGTCCTCTAATTACCTCTGGGGCATTCTTTTTAAACCATTCCAAAACAAACGGGTTAAAAGATACAACAGCATATTCGCCTTTGTAGTTTTTTAGTAGTTCCCACACAGCTTCTTCCAAAGGTCCAACTTTGCCAGTGTTTTTAACTTCTACCAAAACTGGTACTTTACCATCAACAAGTTCAAGTACTTCTTGTAGGGTAGGAATAGTGTATTTTGTTCCATTAAGTTTGTATTCTTTCAAACAGTGTTTGCAACTAATATTTTTTAAGTAGCCGCTTTTATCAGTCATTCTTTGTAATTTGTCATCATGAAAACAAACTACTGTTCCGTCAGCAATTTGATGTACATCTAATTCGATGCCATAGTCGTGGTCAATAGCATTTTTAAATGCGCCAATGCTATTCTCTGGTAATTTGTCGTTATAAAAACCCCTGTGGGCAATATACTTTTCTACAAGCCAACTATTAAAAATATCTTCCATATTAAACTAACTCCATATATAAAAAGACACATATACCTTTAACATTTTACTATACAACTTATGATAGCATATTTTAAACTTTTTAATCTACTAAATTAAAGTTGTTTTTTTATAATTAATTCAAAAAGTCACAAAAAAATTCCACTTTTATACTAAATTTGTACTTTATCACAAAAGGTTTTTAAGTTTAGTTGCAAAAAAATTCTTATTTTATTATAATCTATATTAGTATAAGTATTATGAGAAAATATGTCTAAATATATTTATAAATTATCTTACAAAAAGCAGTGACCTAACGGAGAAACTAATGGACAGACAAAAAAATATTCGCAACTTTTGTATTATCGCACATATAGACCACGGCAAATCAACCTTGGCAGATAGACTTATCGAGCAAACAGGCACTTTGTCAAAAAGAGACCTAACAGAACAAGTCTTAGACAGTATGGATATAGAAAGAGAAAGGGGTATAACAATCAAGCTAACCCCAACACGTATGTTTTATAACCACGGCGACCAAGAATATATCCTAAACCTTATCGACACACCAGGACACGTTGACTTCACATACGAAGTATCACGTTCTCTTGCTGCGTGTGAAGGGGCAATCTTAGTAGTAGACGCAACCCAAGGTGTCGAAGCCCAAACAGTAGCCAATGTCTACCTTGCAGTAGAAAACGACCTAGAAATAGTACCAGTTATCAACAAAATTGACCTACCAAGTGCTGATGTCGAAGGTGTAAAAAAGCAAATCGAAGATGTTATCGGTATAGATGCACAAGACGCGCCTTTAATCTCAGCTAAGGAAGGACTAAACATAGATAAAGTCCTTCAAGCAATAGTGGCAAAAATCCCACACCCAACAGGCGACGGCCAAAAACCACTTAAAGCACTTATCTTTGACAGTTACTATGACAACTTCAAAGGCGCAATTAGTATGGTTCGTATCTTTGACGGCAAAGTCAAAGCAGGTGACAAAATCAAAATGATGAGAACAGGCAAAACCTTCGAAGTAACCGAAGTAGGCGTATTCTCACCAGCACCACGAGCAATAAGCGAGCTTAAAGAAGGTGACGTAGGTTATATCGCAGCAAGTATAAAAACAGTATCAGATACCAAAGTAGGTGATACAATAACCCTTGCAGACAACCCAACCGAACAAGCCTTGTCAGGTTATAAAGAAGTTAAACCTATGGTTTACTGTGGCGTGTTCTTAGCTGATGGTTCAAAGTACAATGACCTAAAAGAAGCCCTAGAAAAACTTAAACTAAACGACGACTCTATCGAGTATCAACCAGAAGTTTCCCAAGCACTAGGCTTTGGTTTTAGATGTGGATTCTTAGGTCTACTTCATATGGAAATCATAACCGAAAGATTAGAGCGTGAGTTTAACCTAGACATTATCACAACAGCCCCAGGCGTTTCTTATAATGTTTACAAAACAAACGGTGACGTAATAGAAGTGTCTAACCCAGCAAACTTGCCACCTACAACTGAAATATCTGAAATCCAAGAACCAGTGGCAGCAGTCAATATTTACACTCCACCAGAATATGTAGGTTCAATTATGGAACTATGCCAAAACAAGCGCGGCGTGTATCTAGATATGCAATACCTAGACAAAAATAGAGTAGTTATGAAGTACGATATACCACTTAACGAAATTATATACGACTTCTTCGACGGCCTAAAATCTCGTACAAGGGGTTATGCAAGTCTAGATTACGAAGTTAACCGTTATGAGCGTAGCGACCTAGTTAAACTAGATATCTTGCTTAATAACGAAAAATGTGACGCCCTTAGCATAATAGTCCACAAAGACAAAGCATATGCAAGAGGTAAAGGTATAGCTGAAAAACTTAAAGAAATTATCCCAAGACAAATGTTTGAAGTACCAATCCAAGCAAGTATAGGTAACAAAGTTATCGCCAGAGAAACAGTTAAAGCAATGCGTAAAGACGTTCTTGCAAAATGTTACGGTGGTGACATCTCTCGTAAAAGAAAACTTTTAGAAAAACAAAAGGAGGGTAAAAAGAGAATGCGTCAGGTAGGATCAGTAGAACTACCAAGCGAAGCTTTTATGAGCATTCTTAAATTAGACTAATGAAAAAATTATCTCTATATATCCATATCCCATTTTGTGCACAAAGGTGCAGTTATTGTAATTTCGTGTCATATGTAGACAGAGACTATTATATGTTTGACTATACAACAGCACTTATGACCGAAATCTCTAAGTATGCAAAAAAACTTTCAAAAACCCACATACTTAGCACAATCTATATAGGCGGCGGCACACCATCATACCTAAACAACGGACTTATCTTGAAGATTATGAAGCATATCAAAGAAAACTTCAAAATAATGCCTAGTGCCGAAATTACAATCGAAGCCAACCCAAACTCAATCTCTTTTGAAAAACTAGAAGAGTACAAAAAAGCTGGTATCAACCGTATCAGTATCGGTGCACAAACTTGCAACAATAGACTTCTAAAAAGTATAGATAGACTTCACGACTTCAATACTTTCAAAGTAGCCTTAGAAATGTGCCATAACGTTGGTTTTGAAAATATCAGTGTAGATATGTTAATAGGTCTTCCAAAACAATCTCAAAGAGATGTTGTAAAAATGGTAAAATTCCTAGTTAAACACGACGTAAAACATATCTCAGCATATAGCCTAATTTTAGAGCGTGGTACAAAACTATTTAACAAAGTAAGCGAAGGCCTAGTTTCTCTTCCTAGCGAAGATGCCACAGTTGATATGTATAATATCTTGAAAAAATACCTTTACAAAAAAGGTTTCAAAAGATACGAAGTGTCAAACTTTGCCCAACCAGATTACGAATGTATCCACAATACAACTTATTGGACAATGGGCGAGTACCTAGGCGTTGGTGTAGCAGCTCATTCATACCTAGACGGTACAAGATTTGCCAATACTAGCAATATTGACGAATATGTTAGCCAACTAGAAGATAACAAGTCAGTCGTTACCGAAAAAGAAAAACTAACCCTAGCAGAGCAAAAGAACGAAGTTGTTATGCTTTCACTTCGTACTTCAAAGGGTATCAATATTGATGCTTTCAATAGACAATTTGGTTGCAACCTTTTAGTTGATAAGCAAAAAGATATTCAATTCCTAGTTTCAAACCACTTCATCGTTATAGAAAGAGGCTTCCTTCGTCTAGCCGAAAACGCTTTCTATGTTTTAAACAGCGTGGTTCAAAAATTAATTGATTAATACTCAAAATATAGCCTTATTAAAAAAGAC
>JAZRTN010000104.1:0-4616 GCA_045652045.1 Clostridia bacterium | reverse complement strand
ATTACATTAAAATACTAGAAGGCGACCAAGTTAAAGTAGAAATGAGTCCTTATGATTTAACAAAGGGCCGTATTACTTGGCGTGGCAAACAAAATTAAGGAGAAAATTATGAAAGTTCGTCCATCAGTAAAACCTATTTGCGATAAATGCAAAGTTATCAAGAGAGAAGGTAAAGTTATGGTTATTTGCTCAAAGAGCAAAAAACACAAACAAGTTCAAGGTTAATTTAGAGTTAAAAAACCAACTAGTTTGGTTGAGGTTTTTTAACCCTAAATTTTTCTTAATTTGTTAAAAAAAAATAGCATTTTTTTTTGCGTTTCGTATTGAAAAAAAACGCAACATATGTTATAATATTTAAGTTAGAAAGTTATCACAACAAAGCGGCTGACACTTTGAGTGTTTTTTGTTGTGTTTACATACAAAAATAATTATTTGGAGGATTATTATGGCTCGTATTGCTGGTGTAGATTTGCCAAGAGAAAAACGTTTAGAGATAGGTCTTACCTATATCAAAGGTATTGGCAGAGTTACTTCAAACAAAATCTTAGCCGAAACTGGTATTAGCCCAGACCTTCGTGTTAAAGATTTGACTGAGGGTGATGTTGCTAAACTTCGTGAGTACATCGAACACAACTGTGTTGTTGAAGGTGACTTGCAAAGAGAAGTTTCTCTTAACATCAAGAGACTATCAGAAATAGGATGTTACCGTGGCATTCGCCATCGTAAAGGTTTGCCTGTAAGAGGTCAAAGCACTAAACAAAATGCTAGAACTTGTAAAGGCCCTAAGAAAACAGTTGCTAAGAAGAAAAAATAATCTAGCAAACATAGTTTTATTTAAGTTTAATTTAATGAGCGTAATAGCTTGTTTATAAAGGAGCAAAAAAATGGCTGTTGTTAAAAAAGCAAAAAAGAGAAAGACAACCAAAAATTTAGACAAGGGTGCAGTTCATATTCAAGCATCTTTCAATAATACATTGGTAACTTTTACTGATATCAACGGTAACGCAATCTCAGCTTCTAGCGCAGGAAGTCTTGGTTTCAAAGGTTCTCGTAAGAGCACACCTTTCGCTGCTCAACAAGCAGTAGAAACAGCTGCAAAAGTTGCTAAAGAACAAGGTATCAAATCAGTTGAAGTTTATGTTAAAGGTCCTGGTAATGGTAGAGAAGCTGCTATCAGAGCACTTGCTACTGCGGAGATCGATGTTACAAAAATCAGTGACGTTTCTCCAATCCCTCACAATGGATGCCGTCCACCTAAACGCAGAAGAATCTAGTCTTTTTTAAAGACATTATTTTTAAATATCTTTTTGATACACAATTTTATAAGGAGTTAAATTATGGCAAAATATACAGATGCAGATTGTCGTCTATGCCGCAGAGAAGGTTGCAAACTTTTCTTAAAGGGCGACAGATGTGTTTCTTCTAAATGTGCTATGGAAAAAAGACCTGTTCTTCCTGGTCAACATGGTGCTGGTAGAAAGAAAACTACTGACTATGGCGTTCAACTTCGTGAAAAACAAAAAGTTAAAAGAGCATATGGCTTGTTAGAAAAACAATTCAGAGCTTACTATGAAGAAGCAGAACGCATGAAAGGCGTTACTGGTGAAAACATGCTTTCACTATTAGAACGTCGTCTTGATAACGTTATTTACAGAATGGGTATTGGTTCAAGCAGAAGCGAAAGCAGACAAATTGTTAACCACGGTCACGTTACTGTAAATGGCAGACGCGTAGATATCCCTTCTTTCCAAGTTAAAGTTGGTGATGTTGTTGCTATCAAAGAATCTAAACAAGATTTAGAAATGTTTAAACAACTTAAAGGCGTAAAAATTGCTATGCCTAAATGGTTAGAGTTTGACACTGACAAACTTAGTGGCAAAATCAATGCTCTACCACAAAGAGATGATATTGATCTAAATATTCAAGAACACTTAATCATTGAGTTGTATTCAAGATAGTAGGAGGGAATTTTCTATGATGGAAATCGAAAAACCAAGAATCGTTGCAGAAGAAGCTGACAATGGTCACTTTGCAAAATTCGTTGTTGAACCACTTGAAAGAGGTTACGGTATTACATTGGGTAACTGTTTAAGAAGAACACTTCTTAGCGCTTTACCTGGTGCTGCTGCTGTTGCAATCAGAATTGCTGGTGCACAACACGAATTCTCTAATATCCCTGGCATCGCAGAAGATGTTACTGATATTGTTCTTAATATCAAAAACCTTGCTGTAAAAACAACAGTTTTAGACAGAGATTTTAGAACTACACTTCATTTAGTTGCTAATGGTCCTTGCGAAGTATTTGCAAAAGACATTCAACCTAATGACCAAGTAGAAATTCTAAACCCAGATTTACATATCTGCACACTTGATGACGGTGCTAAACTTGATATGGACATCATCATTGGTCGTGGACGTGGCTATGTTCCAGCTGTTCAAAACAAAAATGAAGATGACCCAATCGGTTATATCGCAGTTGACTCTATCTTTACACCTGTTAAGAGTGTTAATTATAGCGTTGAACCTACTCGTGTTGGTCAATCTATCGACTTTGATAAACTTACTATCGAAGTTCAAACCAACGGCACTTTGAGTGCAAGAGAAGTTATAAGTCTTTCTGCAAAAGTTATCCAAGATCACGTTGGCCTATTCGTTAACCTAGTTGACTTTATGGGTGACATGGATATTCTTGTTAACAAAGAAGAAAGCAAGCAAGTTAAAGTTCTAGAAATGCCTATCGAAGATATGGATTTCTCAGTAAGAAGCTATAACTGCTTAAAGAGAGCTAACATCAACACAATCGAAGATTTGACTAAAAAATCTAAGGACGATATGTTGAAAGTTAGAAACCTAGGATTAAAATCACTAGAAGAAGTTATTTATAAACTAGAAAGTTACGGATTATCACTTCGTAATGACGAAGAATAAAAGGGGACTATTATGGCACAGATTTCTAAACTAAATAGACCAACCAAAGAACGCATGGCTCTTATCCGTGGACAAGCAAGTTCTCTTTTGTGGGAAGGTAAGCTTGAAACTACTGTTGTTCGTGCAAAAACTTTGAGAAGTTATGTTGAAAAACTTATAACTCTTGCTATGGACACTTATGAAGATACAGTTAAAGTTGTTAAAACTGATATCGACGCTAAGGGTGTTAAAACAAAAAGAGAAGTTATCAACGATGGTCCAAAGAAACTTGCAGCACGTCGTACTTTAATGTCAAAACTTTACACTCGTGAAGAACTAAGAAAAGCAAAAGAAGATAAAGCTTCTTTCAGAGCTAGAACAGAAGGTATTAACCACCCTCTAATCGAAAAAATCTTCAACGTATATGCTCCAAAATATGCAGAAAGAGCAAAAGAACTTGGTCAACGTGGTGGTTACACAAGAGTTTTGAAACTAGGTAAACGTCGTGGTGACAATGCTGATATGGCATTAATCGAGTTAATCTAATTAATAATTGTATTTAAAAAATACGCTAAACTTAGCGTATTTTTTTATTTGTTTGACGTAATATCAACTTTAATGGTATTATAAAAATATAAGGAAGTGATTATTTTGAAGAAATTAGCTAAATTTTTAATGCTTGCACTTATTATACCTTGTGCGCTATTTTTTTCAGCCTGTACTTTTTCAATAAAGCTTTATGAAAAAGAGGGTGATTATATCTATTTTGGCGAATATCCACAAACAATCAAAGCCGAAAATGTCACAGTAAGCAAAAAACCAGACAAAAATGGCTATTATAAGGGTAGTGATGGTCATAAATATGTTAAGCTAAAATCTGTAAAAAGTTCTTCGGTTGAAAATACAGGGCTTATGAGTGATGGTAGCAGTATTGTTGCTGGTGAATATTATTATTTTAAAGTAGAGCCTATCAAATGGCGCATCTTAAAAACTGATAAAGATACAGCAATATTAATTACTGATGTAGCTATTGATGTAGTAGATTGGCAAATAAGCTTCAATCAGATTGGAGGGGATTGGTACTCTAACGATTCAGATGCACCAGAAAACACTTATGCCAACAACTATAAATACAGTCATATACGCAAATTTTTAAACAAAAACTTTTATAACAATTTTACATTATTAGAAAAAGCTATTATCAAAAAATCAGTTGTTGACAACTCTGCTGCAACAACAATAAGTCCAGAGCAAAACGATTATGTTTGTGAAAATACAAATGACTATGTTTATATTCCAAGCTTTATAGACTTATATAATGAAGATTATGGGTTTGATTCTCAATTAGGTATAAATCCACAAACAGGCTTTCCTTATCAAAATAGTCAAAGGGCTTTTATGGTAACTGATTATGCAAAAGCTAAGGGCTGCATTACTCTTACACAAGAATTAATTGAACTTTATATTCAACAAACTCCTGCGATGCAAGTATTAGAACAAGATTGGTTAGTTGGCAGTGCAGCAGTTTGGACAAGGTCTCCATATGGCGAAGATAGTATGTGTGTTTCTGGATTGCATATAGGTTTTGCTTATGATAATGTAGAAGTAGATTATGGTGAATTTGGCATAACCCCTATGATGAAGATTAAATTATAATTTAAGAGCCTATTATGGGCTCTTTTTTTATTAAAATACACTTAATTAGTTTG
>JAZRTN010000103.1:0-11194 GCA_045652045.1 Clostridia bacterium | reverse complement strand
TACTTTTTTATGTTTATTTTTTGAGAAGTCTCTGAAATTAGTAATTTTAATACTAATTAGGTTATTATCTTGTGCTCTTTTAAGCAAGCTAACATTTAAAGGTTCAAACATCTCTGGGAAAAGTGTTAAGATATCTATCTTCATACTCTAACCTCGCTTAAAACTTTACTGTCTACTGTTAGAGTTTTTGTTTGTAAATCTACATCAATAATAAGAGCTTTGATAAAAGGAAAAGACAAGGAGCCCCTTTTGCCATGAACTACATATACATCAGCTGCTCCGTATTGCTCGATATCTACAACTGTGCCATAATCTTTGCCATTTTCGTCAACAACTTTGATACCTAACATATCTTGTGTAAAATACTCACCTTCTTGAAGTTGTGGACCATTATCTTTGTTGACAATGACAAGTTTATTTCTAAAATCTTCGGCCTGAGTTCTATCTTCTAGGCCTTTTAGGGTGATATATCCATAACCTTGTCTTATAGAACAAGAGACTACTTGGTACTCTTTATTTGAGATGCTGACTGTTTTTAGCCCTTTATAAAAACTATTATCATCTTTGATATATATTTCTAGTTTTAGTTCGCCCTTAACCCCTTGTGGTTTTAGGACTTTTGCGATGGTTATTGTTTCCATTGATTTCTCCTAGACTAATTTTAACACAACAAAGTGTTATTTACAAACAAAAAATGCCAACAGCTTTGGTTTTTACTGTTGGCACTTTGAGTTAAAAGTTTTAGTTAACTTTTACAACATATCTTGTGTTGTTTTTAGCAGATACTGAACGAACAATGTTACGGATAGATTGTACAATTTTACCGTTTTTACCGATAACTTTGCCCATATCTTCTGGGTTAACAGTAACGCTAATTACTGTTACTTTGCCGTCTAGTTGAGATGTTACTTGAACATCTTCTTTATGGTCTACTAAATTTTTAACAATATATTCTACAAAACTTTCCATAAGTTACACTCCTTTAAGATTATGCGTTTTTGCTTTCTTTCTTAGGTGCGGTAACTTTCTTTGAAGTGTAAGGTTTTGGATCTTTAACGATACCAGCCTTAACTAGCAAAGTGCGAGCTGTTTCAGTAGGTTGAGCACCTTTTTTAAGCCATTCTGCTGTTTTGTCTGCATCAAGTTTAATTTCTACTGGCTCTTTAAGTGGGTTGAAATAACCTAGTTGATCGATAACTTTACCATCTCTTGATGTTCTTGAATCAGCAACTACAACTCTATAAAATGGTGATTTTTTGTCGCCCATACGAGTAAGTCTAATTTTTACTGCCATAATATTTTCTCCTTTTGAATTTATATATTAATTTTATAAAAAAATTAATCAATGTTAATGTGTTTTAGAATAAACCTCTAAAACCTCCACGTTTTTTGCCATTTAGTTGTTTCATAAGTTCTTTTGATTGTTCGAACTGTTTTAACAATCTATTGACATCTTGTATTTGAGTACCACTACCATTTGCGATACGGCGTTTTTGACCAGCTTTGATTAAGTCTGGGTTTCTACGCTCTTTTGGAGTCATACTCTGTACGATAGCTTTGTTTCGTGCAATTTCTTTTTCGTCAATTGTCACGCCTTTAAGTTTGTTGGCCGCCCCTGGTATCATAGAAATTATGTCGTTGATGTTGCCCATCTTTTTCATATTTTCTACTTGCGCTAGGTAGTCTTCAAATGTAAAACTATTTTCTTTAAATTTTTTCTCGTACTCTTTTGCTTGTTCTTCGGTAACAGCTGATTGTGCTTTTTCGATAAGGGTAAGCACGTCGCCCATACCTAAGATACGAGAAGCCATACGGTCTGGATAGAACGGCTCGATATCGCCTATTTTTTCACCAACACCACAGAACTTAATTGGCTTACTTGTTACCTCTCTAATAGATAAAGCTGCACCACCACGAGTGTCGCCATCTAGTTTTGTTAAGATAACGCCTGTGATGTCTAAGTCTTCATTAAACTTTTGTGCTACGTTGACAGATTCTTGACCAAGCATGGCATCAACTGTCAAAAGTATTTCGGTAGGGTTAACGGCTTGTTTTATTTCTTTAAGCTCGTTCATTAACTCTTCGTTAATTGATAATCTACCTGCTGTATCTATGATAACAGTATCATACATCATCTTCTTAGCATACTCAATTGCTTGTTGTGCTGTTTTGACTGGGCTTTGAGTGCCTTTTTCGAAGACTTCTGTTGAAGCTTGTTTGCCCACAACTTGTAGTTGTGATATAGCAGCTGGTCTATATATGTCACCTGCTACTAATAAAGTTTTTTTGCCTTGACCTTTTAAGTGCAAAGCTAGTTTACCACACATGGTAGTTTTACCAGCACCTTGCAAACCACACATCATAATGATTGTTGGTGGATTAGAACTAACCATTAGTTTAGAGTTGTTTGAACCCATAAGCTGAGTTAACTCTTCATTAACAATCTTTATAACTTGTTGGCCTGGGGTTAAGCTATTCATTATGTCTTGACCGATTGCTTTTTCGCTAACGGTGCTAACAAATTTTTTAGCTACCATAAAGTTAACGTCGGCTTCTAATAAAGCTACCCTTACTTCACGCATTGCTTCTTTGATTTCTAGCTCGGTTAGTTTGCCGCGTTTTGTAAGTTTGCTAAATATGTGATTTAATCTCTGGCTTAGCCCAGAAAATAATGACATTATACATCCTCCAAAATTTCATTAAAAGTTTTTACCAAAGATTGTTTGTCAATGCCACTATCTAAACTTGTAATAGCAATAGAGACTTTTTCTTTGATAGAATTGAATTTTTGCAACAAACCAAGTTTTTGCTCATAATCATTTAAAACATTAACGCTACGCTTAATAAGGTCGTTAACTGCTTGTCTAGATGAATTGTGGTTGGTAGCAATCTCGCTAATTGAGATGTTATCGTTATAAAACTCATCTAAGATTTCGCATTGTTTTTGGGTTAAAAGTTTGCCATAGATTTCTAACAACAAACTTATTTTTAAGTTGTTTTCAATATTCATATTACAAACCTTTTGTGTCAAGTAAAAATACTTTACATAGCAATTATATACAAACAAACGCTTGTTGTCAACAATTATTTTTAATTTTTTTATAAAATAGCATCAACAAATTCTTGTGCGTTAAACTCGTCTAAATCTTCTAAGCCTTCGCCTACACCAATAAAGCATACTGGCACGTTAAGCTCTTGAACGATTTGGAACACAACACCACCTTTGCTTGTGCCGTCTAGTTTGGTTAAAACTATGCCATCAATACCAACTGCATCTTTAAATGCGTTAACTTGTGAAATTGAGTTTTGACCAATTGTAGCGTCTAAGACTATAAGGTTTTTGATTGATGCATCAGGAAACTCCCTTTGAGTAACACGGTTGATTTTTTTAAGCTCTTCCATAAGGTTGACTTTGGTATGAAGTCTTCCTGCTGTATCAACTATTAAAACATCTGTGCCTTTGGCTTTTGCACTTGCGATACCGTCATAAACAACTGCTGCTGCATCTGCTCCTTCTGCGTGTTTTACAATACGGACATCACTACGTTTTGCCCACTCGTTAAGTTGTTCGCTTGCGGCTGCTCTAAATGTATCACCAGCAACTAAGGTTACAGATTTCTTTTGTTTTTTGAAATAGTTAGAAAGTTTGCCGATTGTTGTAGTTTTACCTACACCATTAACACCAACAACTGTTAATACAAGAGGATATTCCCACTCGATTTTTGGTGCGTTTTCTAGAAGATTAACTAAAACAGTTTTTAGAGCACCTTTTGCTTCTTCGGCTTTATATATTTTTTGCTTTTTGATTTCTTGCTTTAAGTTGTCAATAATCTCTTGTGCAGTTTCGCTACCGATATCTGAACTGATTAAAATAAACTCTAATTCTTCATAAAAATCTGCGTTAATTTCGCCTAGGCCAAATAAACTATTTAGTTTGTTTACAAAAGCGTCCTTTGTCTTTTTTAAACCACCTAATAATTTTTGAAAAAATCCCATAAGTAATAATTCCTTTTACAATAATTTATTATAATATAAAACTTAAAAAAACAAAACACTTTTTTGTGATTGCAAAAAGTTTTTAAAAATAAGAGTTCGAGCTATCTCCTATTATGTCTTGTAAAATGCTACTGATTGAGATATATAAGTTTGCATAGCACTGGTACTATGCAAAGTGTTAGGTGTGGTAGCTTTGCATAGTACCGGCACAAAAACAAGCTTGTTTTATACCCAAATAGTTTAGTTAATAAAATTTTAACAATTTATCATTTACCATTGATAATTAGCATTTTAATAGAGAACAAAAAAAAACACCCTACCATAGGTAAGATGTTTTTTGTGATTATTTTGCGTTTTTAACTGCTTCGCTAAGTTTAACAGAAACAAGTTTTGATACACCTTTTTCTTCCATTGTTACACCATACAAGCTATCAGCAAGTTCCATAGTTGGTTTACGGTGAGTAATAACAATAAATTGAGTTTCTTGTGAGAAACGTTTTAGATATGTTGCAAATCTTTCTACGTTAGCATCGTCAAGCGCTGCTTCGATTTCGTCAAGCAAACAGAAAGGCATTGGACGAAGTCTTAGTATTGCAAACAAGATTGCAATAGCAGTAAGAGCTTTTTCACCACCACTAAGAAGAGTGATGCTTTGTAGTTTTTTGCCAGGTGGCTCAGCTACAATTTCTACACCAGCTTGAAGTGGATCTTCGTGCTCGGTTAGTTCAAGTTTTGCATTACCACCACCGAATAATTCTTTAAATATCTTGCTGAAATTAGCTTGGATTTTTGCAAATTCAGTTTCGAATTTTGTAATCATTTCGGTAGCAAGCTCTTTGATGATTTGTATTAAATCATCACGTGCTTTGATAAGGTCTTGGGCCTGAGTATTCATTTCTTCATATCTCTCGCCTACAAGCTTACTTTCTTCAATAGCATTAACGTTAACATAACCTAGTCTAGAAATTTCCTTTTTGATACGGCTAGTATTAACTAAACCATCTTGAAGGTCATAGTTTTCTTGTTTTAGTTCTAGGCAAGTTGCATAAGTTAGCTCGTACTCTTCAAAGATTCTTTCTTGCATCGCTTCGATATCTGTGTCTACTTTTGCAAGAGCCATATCTTCTTGATATTTTTTATCTAAGGCACGGTTTTGCTCTGATGTTAGAGAGTTTCTCTCTTCATCAAGGGCTTTTATTTCTTGTTGAAGTTTTTGCTTATAATCATCAAGTCCGGCCATTTTTTGTTTAACTTGTTCAAGGTCAGCAACAGTTTTGTCGTATTTTGCTTGGTCTTGATTTACTTCTACTATGCTCATTGCACCTTTAATGGTGTTATTAAGCTTTTCAAGGGCTTGTTGTTGCTCTTCTATATTTGCATTAGTTTGCTCAATTACTGCTTCTAAACGTTCAATTTCGGCGTCTAGCGCTATGATTTCACTCTCTATACTAGCAATATTTACTTTGATAGAAGTCATATCTTCGTGATATTTGTCACGTTGAACTTTTAGGTCATTAAAGATTTTTTGACGGGCTTCGATATTTTCTTGGGCATCGTTAGTTGCTTTAATATCGCCATTTTGGTCAACTTGGCTAATTGCCTTACTAATAAGCTCAATACGTTCTGCGATTTGCATTCTTTCTTGTGAAAGTGAGATGCGTTCTTTATCGTGCTCTTCTACATAGATATTGAATTGGTCTAATAATTGACTCTTTTGGGCATTTTGGACTTGGGTTGAAACTACAAGTTCATTTGCCTTTTCGATTTCACTATTTAAGATGGTTAGTTTTTTGTCAAGGTCTAGTTTTAGTTGTTGACAATCTTTGAATTTTTCTCTTAGTTTTTCTAGTTGAGAAGTAAGAGTTTCTATTTCTGCATCACGCATTAAGATGTTTGAAGTGATTGCCTTTTTGCTACCACCAGAAATAGAACCTTGTGGATTGATAACGTCACCATCAAGTGTAACAATTTTAAAAGCAAAATTGCTCTTTTTGGCAAGATTAACGGCATCATTGATATCTTCAACGATAACTGTTCTACCAAGCAAAGAGTTGAAAATGTTGGCAAGTGACTTGTCATATTTAATAATGTTACTTGCTACACCGTGGCAATTTTTTGTTTTGATAAGAAGCTCTTCGGCTGAGTTTAGGCCTTTGGCTTTCATAGTAGCGATTGGTAAGAATGTTGCTCTACCTAGGTTGTTTTGTTTTAAGTAGTTGATTAATTCTTTACTATCTTGCTCGTTACTTGTAATGATGTTTTGGATAGCATTGCCTAGGGCTACTTCGATAGCAGTTTCAAAACCCTTAGGAATTGTCATTGATGATGCTACTACACCAACAATCTTATCTTTAAGACTGCGATTAGTTTCACTATCTTGCATTAATCTCTTTACGCTATAATTGAAACCATCATAGTCTTTTTGCATATCTTCAAGAACTTTTTTACGGTTTTCTAAGATTTGGATATTTGAAGATGTAGAGTTTAGAGTTTGAGAATTTTCTTCTATTTGTTGTTTTAAATCAACTAATTTTTGGTTGCGCTCGTCTAAATCTTTTTTAGCTTGGATATAGTTATTATAAGATTTTTGAGCGTCATTTTCGATTGTTTTGCGCTCTTGCTCACGAGACTTGATTTTTTGATTTAAAACTTCGATTTTCTTATCTAAATCTTGGACATTAAGTGTATATGCTTCTTTTTCGGCTTTCAATGCTGAAAGATTTGACTTAATATCTGTTAGTTTTGACAAAGCATCTATCATTTGTTTTTGCTTTTCGGCTGCTTCGTCTTCGCTATGTGTTAATTCATCAACAATTTCTAGATATTTATTAGAAATTTCTTCTGCTTGCTTTTTAAGACTATCAAGCAAGCTTTGTTGAGAGCGTTTTTTGTTTTTGTTGTTGTCTAATAAAATTTGTGCGTTTTGTAGATTTAAGTTTTGCTTATTTAGGTCGTTAGTTCTTTGTTGTTGTTCTTCTGTTAAGAACTTAATACGCTCTTTAACAACGTTTGCCTCACCTGCGCGTTTTTCTAGACTAACAGTTAAAGTTAAGATTTTGTTATGCAATTCATCAATTGTTTTGTCAATTTTGTCGATTTCTTGCATATTGTCGTTATACTTTCTGTTTGCTTGGTCGATGGCTGTTTGTTTAAGGCCTATTTCTTCAAGCAACGCATCAATACGGTTTTGGATTTTTTGTTTTGTGTCGCTTGCTGTTTCGTATTGATAGATATATGTATTTACTTCGTAATTTTTTAGGTCTTGCTTTAATTCAAGGTATTTTTTTGCATTTTCGGCTTGTTTCTTTAATGGACCTAGTTGACGCTCTAATTCGCTAAGCACAATTTGCACTTGACCAAGGTTGTCTTGGGTTCTTTCAAGTTTTCTTTCTGCTTCAACTTTTTTAGACTTAAACTTAGAAATCCCTGCTGCTTCTTCGAATATAGCACGGCGATTTTCTGGTTTTGAACTGATAATTTCTTCTACTTTACCTTGTCCAATAATAGAATAACCGTCACGACCGATACCTGAATCGTGTAATGCATTAACAATATCTTTTAGACGACATGGTGTACGGTTGATAAGATACTCACTCTCGCCTGAACGATAAAGTTTACGAGTTAGGACAACTTCGTTGAAATCTAGGTTAAAATTACGGTTAGTATTGTCAAAAACAAGAGATACTTCGCAATAAGACAAACTTTTACGGTTTTGAGTACCGTTAAAAATAACGTCTTGCATACTAGAACCACGAAGAAGTTTAGTTGATTGCTCACCTAAAACCCAACGGATAGCATCGGCAACGTTACTTTTGCCGCAACCGTTAGGGCCAACAATAGCAGTGATACCTGGTTCAAATTTTATTGTTAACTTGTCTGCAAATGATTTAAATCCAGCAAGTTCAATCTGTTTAAAATTCACTTTACTTTACCTTTTAATTTATTTTTTAAGTATTTGTATAGCTTGTTTTGCAGCTTGAATTTCGGCAAGTTTTTTTGATTTACCTTCGCCTTGCGAAACAAGGTTATTATTGATATAAACTTCGCTTACAAAGACATTGTCTTGTGATAGTTTTTTGAAACTTTTGTACTCTAATTTTGAAGAGGCGTCTTGTTGGACAAGTTCTTGTAAGGCTGTTTTATAGTCTTGATTGTTAGATTGAAAATTATTAATTAATGTTTGAAGATCTAAAAATTTAAATATAAAACTTTTAGCATTGGCAAGGCCACCATCTAGGTAGATAGCACCCAAGACTGCTTCAAACAAGTCTGCTTTGATTGAGGAAAAATCTGCGTTTTTTTGACCACGCAGGCTTGCGCCTAGTTTTACATATTCAAACAGACCAAGGTTATCGATTATATCTTTTAAGACATTTGCGCTGACTAGTTGAGCTTTTAGTTTAGAAAGTTTGCCTTCGTCATGGGTATAGTTTTTGTAAAGATATTCGCTTACTACAAGACCCAATATACTATCCCCTAAAAACTCCAATCTCTCGTTACTTGAAATATTATTGTCATGAGCATATGATGAGTGAGTAAACGCATTGTTTAAAATATCTACATCATTAAACTTGTAATTAATTATATCAAATACTCTTTGCATTATTCGGTTATTTCCTTAGCAAGAGATTGTTCGATGGTTTGAATAAACTTGGTTTGCTCCATTTTTACAACGCTTTCGATACTTCTAAAAATGGCAAGTTTGTCACTAGAACCGTGAGATTTGATTACAAGCTTTTTAACACCTAAGAATGGTGAACCACCGTAGTTGTTGTAGTTAAGGTCTTGCTTAATATTTTTGAAAGCTTTGCCCATAAATAGGTAACCAAACTTAGCACTAGCGCTTGCTTTGATATGTTTTTTAAGAGTTTTCATAGCAAACATAATTGCGCCCTCGGTTGATTTTAATAGAACATTACCGTTAAAGCCATCTGTTACTACTACATCATAGTCACCACTCATAAAATCTCTTGCTTCCATATTGCCCACAAAATTTATGTTTGACATTTTGCTAAGTTCAGCAAAACACTCTTTTGTAAACTCATTGCCCTTTTTATCCTCTGTACCGATATTAAGAAGAGCTACTCTTGGGTTCTCTACACCACAAACTGATTTTAAATAAACACTGCCCATAAGAGCAAAGTGGCATAGGTTGATTGCTTTACAATCGACATTGGCACCCGCATCAACAAGCATTACTCTACCACCGTTTGCAGTTGGAAGTAATGGTGAAAGGCAAGGTCTTGAAACGCCTTTTATACGGCCAATTTTTAAGAACGCACCTGTCAATACTGCCCCTGTTGAGCCGGTTGAGATAAGTCCAACAACTTCTTTATCTTGCTTTAAGATATCAAAAGCTTTAACCATTGAAGAATCTGGTTTTTGTTTGATAGCTTCGGTTGGTGATTCTAGGTTGGTGATTTCTTGTGTACAGTTTATAATTTCAATTCTATCGCCTGCATAGTTTAATTCGCTAAGGGCTTGTTTGATTTGGTCTTCGTAACCTGTTAAGACGATTTTTAAATCATCAAAAGCATTAAGGCCATCAATTGCACCTTTGATAATTTCTTTACAGCCTTTGTCTGCACCAAGTGTGTCGATAACTATTTTCATACTTTCTCCTGTAAATCTATTGGATAATATCATTAAAAAATAGCATTACCTAATAGACTTAAAACATAATATCTAGACTACATTATATTATACATAATAAAGCGTTTTTTAACAACTAATTGAAACAACTATTTTTTAAAATATACTCAAAAAAAGTGGCGTTTTTGAGCGATTTTGATAGCGTTTTATATAAATAATGCAATAAAAAAAAGACTATAAAAACATAGTCTTTTTTAAGTTGCTATTTTTAGCGAATTAGGCAAATTAAAGATTACTTAGATTCTTTCTTTTCTTTTTTTGCTACTACTTCTTTGCCATCATAGTATCCACAAGCTTTACAAACAACGTGAGGTTGTTTTGGTTCTTTACAATGTGGGCATTCTACAAGAGTAGGAGCAGTTGCCTTCCAGTTAGCGTTACGGCTATTGCGTCTTGCTTTTGATACTTTTGTCTTTGGAACTGCCATTTATCTCTCCCCCTAATTATTTTTATCCAAATTTTTTAATTTGTAAAATGGATTGTCTTGATTTTCGAGTTCTTTTTCGATTTCTTCACAATTGCATGATTGAAAGTTTAAGTTTTTGCCACAGTACTTACACAAACCTTTGCAATCTGGTTTGCACAATACTTTTGATGGCAAGTTGATAAATAGATTATCAACAAGTGGTCTTTCGATATCAATTGCGACAGAACTCATTTCATAATAGTTATTAAACTCGCTGGCTGACTTTGAGAATGTTTCGTCAATGTCAAATTTTATCTCTTGAACAAATGGTTCACCACAGGCGTCGCAGACAACATTAAGTTTGCAATCTGCTTTCAATAAGATTTTGACACTTTCAAACTCATAAGTCATAGTGCCTTCCACATTGACCGGCCCTACAAATGAATATCCTTTGTCGCTTAACAAGTTTTTGTCAAGTTCGACTTGAACATTTACTTTAACGGGCTTACCTTCATTAAGTTGTGCATTTTGAATATTTAATAACATATAAAACCACTGTGTATATTATATACAAATAATTTATTTTGTCAACACTTTTGTCGATTATTTGCCTTCGACAACTTTTTTAGTTTGTCTAGCAATTAAGATTTCTTCGTCAGTAGGAATAACGTATACTTGTACTTTTGAGTTTGGCTTAGAAATTAGGCAAACTTCGCCACGGGTAAAGTTGCGATTTGCTTCGATATCAAAGTCAACACCCATAAATTCCATATTAGTCATAACTGCTTCTCTTACGTCGTCACGGTTTTCGCCGCTACCTGCTGTAAATACGATTACGTCTACACCGCCCATAGCTGCTGCGTATGAACCGATGTATTTTTTAATTTTGTAGTTGAACATATCAAATGCAAGTCTTGCTCTGTCGTTGCCTTCGTTCTTTGCTTTGATAACGTCACGGATATCGTTGCTGATACCACTGATACCAAATAGACCACTCTTCTTGTTAGCACAATTTAAGAATTCTTTGATATCCATACCTGTTTTGTCCATAACATATTCTGCTACGGCTGGGTCAAAGTCACCACTACGAGTACCCATGATCAGACCTTCCAACGGAGTCAGACCCATGGATGTATCGAT
>JAZRTN010000102.1:0-1177 GCA_045652045.1 Clostridia bacterium | reverse complement strand
TATAGGCCAGTTTGTATTTAGAGGCTTAGCATATCTTTCAAATATCGCTTTAGAGTCTAATATAGGTGGTTCGCCATCTAAAAACAAATATTCGTGTAGGTTGTAAAAATATAGCACATCATCTTCGCTTATGTTGTATTTTTTAGCTAGGTCACAAAAGCTAACATTGTTAGTTGCTTGTGTGTGCAAGTTGTTACCAATTGTTACAAAATTGTGTATAACTCGTCTTGCTCTTTCACTTTGTTTATATAGGTAGTTTTGGGCTACTTTTATACCACACTTTGCCATTGTGTCTTCTGTGCTTAGATCCATTATTTTTCTACAGTATAATATATCAAACTTAGTGCTGCCTTTTAGTAGATGGTTTAGTTTTGTTATGATATATTTTTCTCTATTTTCTTCTTGTTCTTCTAATGTTTGTGGTTTTGGAGAGCCGTTGTATAGATAGTCATACATGTCTTTATAGTAACTAACCATATCTAGTGGTATGTTTAGTTGTTTTGCAATGCTAGCATCATCTAGTTTGGTTTGTTTAAGCATATACACTTGGTTTGCTAGGGCATAAGTTTGTCTAATATAATTTCTATCCTTGCTTAGTTGTTTGTCCACACCAGCCATAGTCAAGCCATACTTTTTACCTATAGCTTCTAGGGTATAGCCTATAGACGCTAGATAGAACATTTCAAAAGATCTTTGTGGTAATAGTTCTTTCATTTTTTCTACCATAATATCTATATTTAGTTTTGCAGTAGTGTCTAGAAAATTTTCGGGCATTCTTTCATCAGCAATGGATATGTCTTTTTGTACGCCATCACCATCTGTAACAGAGTATGTTTCATCTAACGAAATCATTGCTTGGTCAAACTTTTTCTGTATAGTGCTGTGGTCTCTATTTACCACTTTTATAGCGTTTTTAATTATGGGATAAGCATAAGAAGAAAACATAAAACCCTTTTCTACATCAAAGGTCATAATAGCACGAAGCAAAGCATCACTTGCTGCATCTTCGTATGTTTGAAATTCCACTCTTCTTAGTAACATACCACTGCATTGACTAAGACAGTCAAAAATTATTTTTCTATAATATTTGTACACAAACTCTTGTGTGGCAGCATCTCCAGCTTGTGCTTTTAAAAAATATTCTTTGCTTAAGTTCCCCATATATCCCCTTATATCG
>JAZRTN010000101.1:0-5906 GCA_045652045.1 Clostridia bacterium | reverse complement strand
CCCAAAGGGCAGATATTTTTTTACATTATTTAACTTTCATCTTAGTTCTTAACTTAATGAATATAATTATTGCAACTACTACAACAACAGATACAACAACTATAACGATAATTGATAGAGCATTCAAAGGCTCGGCCCTGTTTACTCTAAAACTTGTTACTATGTTGCCACTGTCGGTTACTAGTTGAACATAATATTGATTTGTTTGAGTAAGTTCAGTAGTTTTCATTGCAGAACTTGCAAGGGAATCACTATTGATTTCGTACTCACCAATCATATTAAATTTATTGGTGTCTTTATTAAATGTATAAATTCTTAAATAGCTCTTACCAATTTGTTGATAAATTAAGCTTGGGTTGTAAGTTAAAGTAATTTTACCTTTTGTTGTTTCGCCATAACCAGGTTTGCTTAAAATGATAGGTATGATGTCGCTAATCTTAAATGCAAATGTATATTCCTTTGCAGCGATAAGCTCATTATAAACAACTGAGATAGTGATTTGATAGTTACCATTACCAAATACATCAGGAGAGATAAATACTTGTTTTAGAGAATAGTTAGCAATCATCTCAGGTGTAATAGGTGTATTAACAGTCTTTTTGATGTAATATTCTTTCACTCTGTTAGTAATATCAATGCTGTCTTTATATACTTTTGTTATTTCATAACCTAACATTTCGTTAAATTCATAGGCAAGTCTAGCAGAAGTTCTTTCCATAATAGTAAAGTTATATGTAACGGTATTAAGGTCGTTATTGCCTGCTATGTTCTTTGCTTTTGCATTGATTGTTACAACATATCTACCAGAATCTGTAAAAGTAAAGCTTGTGTTGTTTGCGTCTACAATATACTTGTCATATAGGCTGCCATTTCTTGTTGCATAGATTGTAACAGAATCAGGCAAATACATTGAAGTGTAATCAGTATCTAAACTAATTGTTACATCTCCGTTAAATACCATGTAATCAAGTGGAGTAGAGTTGTTTACTTTAAAGATTACTTTATCAAGAATTGTTAGAGTGTAGTAGTTGTAAGAATATTTGTTAGCTGTAAATTCGTGTGTGTTACCAGCAATATCTTTAAATGTTAAGATGTGTTTACCAGTACCAGAGATTTTTACAGTTGTTAAGCCATCGTCTATTGTGCCAAAATTATTGAATGAGTTTGTTCCATTGTAGTTGTAGTTTAGGTATACAAGGTTACCAGAACTATACCAGCCAGATTTTTGTGCTGCGTTTGATACGCATGCCCAATGTAGTTCAATAGAACTTGTAGCAAGATCGTTGTTATATAAAACCTTGTCAAACGAATCCTTTAATTCAATCTTAGATGGTACTTTGTTATAGAAATGCAAATTTTGAATAATTGCAGATGTTGTAGGTACTTTTGTGATTGCTATTAGGTTTGCATATATTGGGTTATTAATACCATATATTAAATATATTGTAGTTACATAATCGGTTGAACCGAATACATTGTAACTTGGTAATACGTTGCCACCGTTTACAAATCTAATAGTAAACTCATACAATTCGCTAGAAGCATCTTTTTGTAGATAAGCATCATTAATTGAGTAATATTGTTCTATTTGAGTAGGAGATTCTCCAAGCTTTGTAAGAAGTATGTCTCTTATATCTGTTGGAGCATAGTTGTTTATGTAACTCTTAATTTGTTCAAATAGAGTTTGGCGAGTTGTTGTGTCTTTTTCATTTACGATATCAAGTTTTACGCTTGAAGCAAATAGGTTTTGACTAGTTTTGCTATCTATTACTGTATAGAAAGGAATGTCGCCTTCTTGTATTGCAAAAGATACTGTTCTGTAATTACCAAATGCCTTATTGCAAATCTCAACCATATAATATCCAGGGTTGGTAACAACACGGTTGTTGTTAATCTCAATACTATTAAGTGTTTGACCTGTTTTGTCTAATGTGTGAAGTAGAGCAGTTTGATTATAAGTTTGAGAGTGAGGCAAGTTAGTAAGGTCAGACCAGTTAATTTTTACTGCTGATGAAGTAATAGCCATGCTGCCACCAGATGTAGAACCTGTAATAGTAGCATTGTTATTATCATATAAGTTGATAGAAGGAAGTTTATTAAAGATAACAAAAGTTTGTTTTTCGATAATTGTTCCTTTCAAATCATAGTAAGTGATTGTATAAGTTACTTGTCCACCAATTTCGATATTTGCAGGAGAGTTAGCAAGTATGGTTGGTTGGCTAAGAACAAAACTCTTAAAGCCTTCAACAATGCCTGTATAAGTGTTGTCATAAGTGTCAGCACTTACTTGACCTTCTCCGTTAGTTGAAATGCTTATAGAATAAACCTTTGATTGATATGTTACAGTGATATCTCCGCCTGTATAAATTGTGCCATTAGTTGCTACAAAGTATTTGTCGTTTAGATATCTATACTTTTCTGTTTCAGGTACATAATCAATACCAAGTTGCATTGTGTAAGAGTAAATTGTTGGGTTTAGGTTGTCTTTGTAAGTAACAATATAAATACCTTCTGCAAGTCCTAAAAGTTTGTCAGGCATTGCATTGTAATCGTTCCAAGTACAGTTTGGAAGAATAGCGCCATCTTCGTTAGCAACCTCTAAGTGGGTAAGGTATATTACGCTATTATTCTGTTTAACTGGGAATCCTAATCCATAAGTTCCATCTGAATTTTTTATGATGGTAGGTTGAGGTAGTTTTTGTTCAAATAAAACTAGATTTAGGAATTTTTCACTGTTACCAGCACTTGATTGTAGTGTAAAACTAAAACGAGTGTTTTGGTCGATAACAGTAAAGTCGTTGATTGTGTTTGCGATAACATAAATGTTGTCGTAGGTTAGATAAGGGGTTAGTCTAATGCTAGCAGTTGTTTTGTTTTGAGTAATGTTTTTAACAGACAAATGTCCCCAGCCAACTCTTGCTGACAAATCAGTTAAGCTAAACAAAGTAAGTTGAGTAATTTCTTGTGTAGAAGTGTTAATAAACTCATCATTTTTACCATGAGCAGTTAGTTGTAAAACTGTATGGTTAGTAGAGTAATCTACAAAGAATACGGTAAATACTCTATAATTTCCTGCAAGGTCTCTTTCGATAATTTCGTAGAAACCTTCTACCTTACTAACACCAGAAATTTGCTTGATGATAGTAGATAGTGAAACGCCAGGTTGATAATTTGCTTGATACCAACCATAAGAGTTTGTTTGAATATCAAATCTTGGATAGTTAGTAAATAAATCAAGAGCACTATAATCTGGGTGGTCAGGAGCTAGTGATTGGTTTTCGTCTTCGTATTTGTTGTATCCTCTAAAATAGAACTCTGGATTAGTATCTTCAATATCAAATAGTAAAGAATAACTAGCATCAACACTAAAAGCATAATCATAAATTGTTGGAGTATTATTTGCAAGAGTTCTTGCATCTTTGAAGTTAAGTTTTACAGCTTCGATATCTGGGTAATATCCAGAAGAAACTAAGTAAGAATCTCTATTGATAAGAGTATCAATATTTAGGTTAGGCTTTGTTCTGTCGATTTTTACTCTGTAAGAAGTGCTTACAAAGTCGCCATAACCGTGGTCAGTTACATCTTTTGGAGAATATCTAATTTCTATTGTATAATCAATTTCTTCATCGATGTTTAGTTGTAATACATAAGTATGTTGAGTATATTGCGCACCTTCGAAAACATCTTGATTTTTAATAGTAATAGTCAAGCTCTTTATAAACAATGAACCCTCAGGAATCATTGTAGCTGGATCAGTTGCATTTAAATCATATTTTGAGAAATCAATTGTTTCAGTTGTATCATTTGCAGTGATGTTGATTTCAACAACACTTGCTGTGTATGGGTCAACTGCATCTTCCCATCTAAACTCAACTGTGCTGCTCTTTGGAGCGTTTGTTGCATAAGTATTTTTTTGAACAGTACTTTCAACCATAGGTTCATTGTTTACAAAAACTTCACCTCTTGGGGCAGTGTGTTCAATTACAAATGAACAATAGTAAGATGTTGGGTCAACGTTTTTAGCACCAGATGCTAAGTCGTTGTAACCAGTGTTATCGTTTATAGATATTGTGTATAAACCTTCTGCTGAAAACTCAGGGATTTCAAAGTAACCAGCGTCAGTGTAAGTTGTAATACGGTATGTTTGAGTCAGAGAGTTTGCAACTTTTGTGTTTTTGTAAGTTAAAACAATCTCTAATTTGTTAAAGTTTTGTCTGCACATTACATTGTCAACAGGAGAACCGTTGTCAATGAAATATTTGTAAATAGGAATATTTACTTGTACAGGAAGTTTGTTTGTAGTAAGTATTGCTGTGCCTTCTGATACACTTCTGAAAAAGTTTTTGAAAGTATATTGATTAGAAGTGCCTTTACCAAGTGTGATAGAAATGTTGTCACCAACTTCTCTTACGTTGTTTCCAACGTAGTTTGTAGAAATGATGCCGTTGTGGTCAACATAAACAATGTAGCTACGTTCAAACTTGTCATTACCAAATGAAACTAAGTTTCCAGAAGAATCATATTGTCCATAGCCAAGCTCATCAGATAGTTCGCCGTCTACCATAGAATATCCGCCGCCTACATATGTTCTTGTAAGCACATATTTGCCTGGTCTGGTTTGACCATTTTCTTGGTTAATATTTGTTATTGTGTAATATCCATCTTCACCTTCTAGTTCTGGTAGAGTTAAGTTTGCGCTAGTTGTTGGTTCTGAACTAAATGGATAAGAAGGACTTTGAGCATCATAGTTAAATGCGTGATAAGTATAACTAATTTTAGCTATTTGATACATGCTGATAGTGTTTTCATCTTCTGGTTTAGCATCTTTGTACTTAAATGTTAAGTTGTAAAGGTTTGTACCAGTAAGAGTCATAATGTATCTAGCAGTGTTATCGTTTTTGCTGTTACCAAAAGCCCAGTATTGACCACTTGCATTATCAAAGTTCATTTCTACAAAGTAGCCAGGTTTAGAAGTGTTACCATTTTTAGCAGTCGCTACAAAGGTATAACGCTTTTCGCCAAAGAATTGGTTTCCACCACCTTCGTTAGGGTAGATAGTGATTTGCCAATGGTCTTTTGGATCAAGTGTGCCGGCGCTTTCTGCTGCTGTTTGAGTGTCAATAGATGTCCAGTTAATTATTGTTAAAGGAACATTTATAAATGCTCTTGTAGTAGCACCGCCATCAAATGTGTAAGAGTCGAAGTAACTTGTTTGAGATAGGAAATCGTAGAATGATAATCCATTAAGAGTTGGAGTGTTTAGATGAGTAAAGTTTGTTTCTGGAATTTCAATACTCTTAAATTGACCAAAAGTAATTCTTGTTCTTGTTTTTACAAAGTTAGCTGCGTTTCTGATAGGGTCAAAACTGTTTTCCCAATCGTTAGCAGTTTCGTTGTATGATTCTTGAAGTAATTCTGGTGAAGAGTTATCCAACATAACCATACGGTAGAAGTAGTTTCCTGCAAGGTCTTCTACATAGAAGATGTGAATACCATTTGCTGATTGATATTCATCAATATCAAGAGCTTCTGTTATGCCATAACTATTAGCATAAACGTTAGGAGAAATACTTCCTGTTGTAAAGCCGTTTGTTAATAGATAGTCATTGCCAGAACCATTGTCTGCTGTAACTAATTCTATATTAGAGTTTGTGTCATTAATTGCTAGTGAGTAAGATTTAACAATTGTTGACTTTCCGTCTTCTGTGTAGCTTGCCCATCTTTTCTCTGCCCAGTTAATTGAGAAAGGTTGGTTAGTAATTGATATGTCGTAACCGAAATCGTTATTTGCTGTTACTTGGTCAACTCTTGTTGTGGTTAAGAAGTAGTCTTGGTTTTCTTTTTGAACAGTGTAAATGCCAATGTTTGTTATTGGTGTGCTGTCAATAAAGAATATAAATTCATAA
>JAZRTN010000100.1:0-1848 GCA_045652045.1 Clostridia bacterium | reverse complement strand
GTGGCGTAACTACCCTACAACTGATAAGCCATATGCTTTCAGCTGCCGGTCTTAACCATATTAGTATTATTCAAGTTCCTGGTCACTTATCAGACCATTATGATTCAAAAAAGAAAGTTTTAGCTTTATCTGGCGACACATACAACTCATCATCAATAGCAGCGCTTGGCGTTGCTTGTCACGAGTTTGGTCATGCATTGCAAGATAGTAGCCATTATGCTCCACTAAAAATAAGAAAAGTGTTAATACCATTATCAAATATCGCTTCAACTTTGTTATGGCCACTAGTAGTTATTGGTTTAGTATTTAACTTTGCAGTAGTTGATGGTACAATGCTTGGCAACATCTTTTTATGGTCAGGTATAGCTGTATTTGGAAGCGCAGTGTTGGTAAACTTAATAACTTTACCAGTTGAGTATAATGCTTCAAACAGGGCAATAAAATTGCTTAGAGAAACAGGTACTTTAAACGAAGAAGAGTTGGAAGGCGCAAGAAAAGTATTAAACGCAGCAGCCTTAACATATGTTGCAGCACTACTAGTATCAATGCTAAACTTAATAAGATTTGTTTTGGTAATTTTATCAGCAAAAAATAGAGATTAAAAAACAAATACCCTACAATTTAGGGTATTTATTTTTTTTATAAAACATAAATTAATTTTTTATATAAAATTTACAATAAAAAAAGCAAACCAATTTTGGTTTGCTTTATTTTTTAAACAAGAGTTTAAACTATTTAAGTTCAACAGTTGCGCCAGCTTCTTTAAGTTTAGCTTCCATTTCTTTAGCTTGATCAGCTGCAACGTTTTCTTTGATGTTTGCTGGAGCGCCATCAACAAGAGCTTTAGCTTCTGATAGGCCAAGACCAGTGATTTCTCTAACTGCTTTGATAACTGCGATTTTGTTAGCGCCAGTTTCTTTAAGTACTACTGTAAATTCTGATTTTTCTTCTGCTGCTGGAGCTGCTGCGCCACCTGCTACTGGAGCTGCTACTGCTGCTGCTGCGCTTACTCCAAATTCTTCTTCTAACATTTTAACTAGATCTGCTACTTCCATAACAGAAAGTGTTTTGATTTCTTCAACGATATTTTTTAAATCTGCCATTTTAATAATTCTCCTTATTTTTTAATTGTTTAATTGTTTAATTGTTTAATTTTTAAATTTGTTTTAATTAATTAGTTTGCTTTTTTTGCAATTTCGTTTAATGCACGTGCAAGTGCAGAAACTGGGGCTTTAAGCATACCCATAAGCATAGCGATAAGAACATCCTTAGATGGAATCTTAGATAATGCTTCAACTTTTGCTGCGTCAATAATTTGACCGTCTAGAATACCGAATTTAGCTTGTAGAACGTTGTTGAAGTTTTTGTTCATTCTGAACATAACGCCTGCTGCTGTAACTTCATCTTTTGCAAATGCAACTGATGTAGTGCCTTCTAATAATTTTGCGTCATAACCTGTGATACCAAGTTCTTCAAGAGCTTTAACTAAAAGTCTGTTTTTGTAAACTTTGTATTCTACATCGTTAGTTCTGAATTCTTTACGAAGAGCTGTATCTTGTTCTACATTGATACCTTTGTAAGAAACAAATATTACGCTTTTAGCTTCGCTGATTCTTGTTTTGATTTCTTCAACAATTTCCTTTTTTGCTGTTAGATTAGCGCTCACTTTGATCCTCCTGTTATAAATTATTAAAAAAAACCTTATGCCGACAATAAGCATAAGGTGATAATTTAACCACTTATAACTTACCTCGGCAAGACTTACGGAACTTGTCCACTTGCTGTCTTAGGCAAAAAGATTTTTATTTAACGTTGCTATTATACCATAATATAATATATTGTCAACCC
>JAZRTN010000099.1:0-7824 GCA_045652045.1 Clostridia bacterium | reverse complement strand
AGACTCTGCTGTTTTGATAATATCACTATAAAGCATTGTTTCTGGGATAAGGAAGTTGAAGTCTAGTTTTGTTGTAGGGAACTTACTTATTTTTTCAAATTTATTTTCTACAACAGGCATATCTTGAATTAAACTTACACTTATTTCACATACTGCAATACCACAGTTTGAGTCAATGTTTTTCTTAACAACTGGGTGAAGTAAATTGATATTACCTACAACTGTGCTGTTGCTTACTATTTCGTAATAGTTAACTGGATGATAATAATCATCTTTTGGTTGAGCTTTTGCTAGTGTATATTCTGCTTTGATTACATTGGCAAATAGATAGTCAACTATATTTTTTAATTTTAATAATAAGTCGTTTTGGTCAGCACCTTTTTGATATAAAACAATACCTAATGATTTTGTTTCGTCTGCTGTATTGTCTTTTCTCATATTTTTTACAACACGACCAATTTCAAAAGTGCCAACTTCGTTATAAACATTTTTGTTATCTACTACAACTTTAAGTAAGCTTGGTATCATAGTAGAACGTATTTTGTCATTTTCTTTATTGATTGAGTTTACACATCTGATTACACTTGTTGGGTTAATTTGCAAGCTGTTGTTTGTTGCTGTATCATACCAAATGTAAGAATGTGTTTCATTAAGGTTGTAACGGTTTGCAAGAGCGTATTTTAAATCATATTCTAATGCAACTCCTCTATCAAGTGCGCTTGGCTCTAATGGTTGATTGATAGTTTGTGGAACTATGTTGTCGTAACCATAGATACGTGTGATTTCTTCTATAATATCTGCTTTTGAAGAAATATCTTTTGTTGCTCTAAATGTAGGAACTTCTACTTCATATTTGCCTTCTGAAATAACTTTTACACCAAATTCTAGATGTTTAAGAATTTCAATAACTCTTTGTTCTGGAATAGAAATACCAATATATCTATCAATAAATTCTTTTGTAATTGTGATGTTTAGTTTTGGATATTTATGGTTGTAAACATCAGTAATATTGCTAGTAATTGTAGCACCTGCGTCTTGTTGTTTTACAAGATATACATATCTAAGTAGTGCTGTCATTGTAAGCTCTGGGTCAAGCATTTTTTCGTATCTTGCGCTACTTTCAGTTCTCAATCCAAGACCAAGTGCTGTTTTTCTAATAGTAAATCCGTTGAAGTTTGCACTTTCAATTAAAACGCTTGTTGTATTATCTGTGATTTCACTATTCTCACCACCCATTACACCAGCCACTGCAACAGGAGTGTTGTTTGTTGCAATAACCATAGTGTTTGTTGGTAGAGTTCTTGTTGTACCATCAAGAGTAACAAACTCTGTTTCTTTGTCTACATTATACACTTGTATTTGCTTAACAATTTCATTATCAAATGCGTGCATAGGTTGACCTAACTCTAACATAACATAGTTGGTTACGTCGGCAAGTAAGTTAATACCACGCATACCACAATAGTAAAGTCTTATTTGCATATTTTTTGCAGATTGTGTTTTTGTGATATTGTTTACTGTTGCAGTAACATATCTATAACAATCTTCTGACTTTACATCAACCTTGATAGTATTGCCTTTAAAATTTGCAACGTTTTCAAGATTTAGAGGTTTTAATTGTCTACCTGTTAATGCTGCTACTTCTCTTGCGATACCATAGTGACCCCAAAGGTCAGGACGGTTTGTAAGTGATTTATTATCAACTTCAAAAATTGTGTCTTCAATATCAAATACATCTTTAATGTCTTGACCAAGTTTTGTATCTTCGTCAAGTTCAATAATGCCTGTGTCGTTTTCTGACATACCAAGTTCGGCTTCGCTACAACACATACCATAACTATCACAACCACCAAGTGTTGCTTTGCCAATATCAATACCATTAACGTGAGCGCCTAATTTTGCAAATGCAGTAACTAAACCTACTCTAACGTTTGGAGCACCACATACAACGTCATGTATTTGGTCTCCTGTATCAACTTTTAATAAATGTAATTTTTTACTATTTGGGTGATTTTGTACGTCAACGATTTTTGCAACAACAACACCTTTTAGTTCTCTTCCTTTATATTCAATGCCCTCAACTTCTGCACAAGAAAGTGTAAATTTATTAATTAAACCTTCTATATCTACTCCGTTTAGGTCAACATAATCTTTTAACCAGTTAACTGAAATATACATTATCTTTCTCCTTAGTTAAGTTTAGCTTGTTTTAAGGCAGCTATTTTACCACTATTCAAAATTCTTATATCATCGACATCATAAGTCATCATTGCAAGACGAGTAAAACCTAAACCAAAAGCAAAACCTTGATATTCGTCTGGGTTGATGCCACCCATCTCTAAAACTTTTGGATGAATCATACCACATGGGCAAAGTTCAATCCAACCACTGTGTTTGCAAACTTTGCAACCTTTACCATTGCAATATGGGCAGGTACAATCTAGCTCAAATCCCGGCTCAACGAATGGGAAGAAACCTGGACGCAAACGAACATTTACTTCTTTACCAAATACATTTGTAAGCATATTTTTCATAAAGTAAATTAAGTTAGAAATGTTAACATCTTTATCAATCATCATACCTTCGATTTGGAAGAAAGTATTTTCGTGTGTTGGGTCAAGCTCTTCGTTTCTGAAACATCTTCCTGGGAAGATAGCTTTTAAAGGAGCACCATATTTACGCATAATGCGGTTTTGAGCAGCTGATGTATGTGTTTTCAAAACTTGTCCATTATCAAGATAAAAAGTATCTTGCATATCTCTTGCTGGGTGGTTTTTAGGAATATTAACAGCTTCAAAGTTGTTGTATTCTGTTTCTATTTCGTTACCATCTTCGACAGCAAAGCCCATACTTCTAAACAAATCAACAACTTTCTTTTGAACAATAGTAATTGGGTGTAAGCTTCCCTCTTTGTCTGTTGTAGGGATAGTTAAGTCAATTGCTTTTGTTTGAGCAAGTTCTTTTTCGATTTGCTTTCTTTCAATATCTTTTTGAGTTTGCAAAACAAGTTCGTTAATTGATTGTTTTGCTTGGTTTATTTTTTGACCAAACTCTCTACGCATATCATTAGATAAATCTTTCATGATTTGCATAGCACGAGTAAGAAGACCTGACTTGCCAAGATATTTATTATGAAGTTCTGTTAGTTCTTGACTTGTTGAAGCGGCAGGAATTTCTTTTTCGGCTTGTTGTAAAATGTTGTTTAATTCTTCTGTCATAATTTTTTCTCCTATAAAAAAATAAAGACCTCACCCTACTATTAGGGCGAAGTCAAATTAACCACGCGGTACCACCTAAATTAAATTAGAATAACTCTAATTAACTCGTTTAGTTATAACGGAACCACCGTCAACTCTTAATAGGCAAATTGCCGTTAGGAGTGAAGCTAAAAAGTGAATTCGATACTTTGCTTGTTGTAAAGGCTTTCAGCCCACCGACCTTTACTCTCTGAAACAAGTTTATAAAATACCTACTTGTCTTTTATCATTGCCATATATGCAACTAATTTAGCACAATAAAAAACATAAGTCAACCAAAATTTTAAATTATGGTATTAAATCAAGCATAGTATCTAACGAATCAGAATTTAAGTATACTTCTGGTACTTTACCTACAATTACACTTTCACAAATAAGTATTTGAGAAGTGTTTGTTACCTGTTTTGCAGAAACTGGCAGCACAACGTTTACATTAGACGAAATGTTAACATATATCTTATGATTAGTCTGATTAATACCAGCCTGTGTAAAGTATGAACTAAACGTACACGCAATAGAACCAATAGGATTAAGTTTAAGCCTTATTTCTGGGCCTTTACCCATAAAAATAGGGATTCCCAGCAAAGTACCAATAGGTATACCTATACCTTGTTCACCTATAATATCAAGCTTGGTTTGGCTAACACTAGCAAGTTCTCTTGAAAGCTTATTTATAGCGAGAGAATTGGCTTGTATAAGAGATATCTCACCTGTGTCTGTCATTTTAATTGTTATAATATCGTCATAAGTATAGTTATCAAACAGCACTTCACTTACAGCACTATTAATTGCCTTTGTAGAAAGCGATTTTACCCTTGCTTCACTAATAGAGATAATAATTGGGTTAATAACAAAATTTATATAATAAAGAACTCCAAAAAACATTAACAAAATAACAGCAATAGCTATAATAAACTTTCGCTTTTTTGAAGTCTTTTTATAACGCTTTGTACAAAAACTTGCTCCCATCATAATAATATATTATGAAAGTTATCTTAACAAAAAACACATATTAATTAAGATTTTTTACTTCTACTCTTAAAAATAAGAGCAAATAAATACGCAAAACCAACAGCAGCAGCAATGCCTGCGGCAGTTGCAACAAGGCCACCCCTAAATAAACCTAATATTCCAGCACTTTTTGCACCATTAATGGCTCCTTTTGCAAGAGAACTACCAAACCCCATAATCGGCACAGTTACCCCAGCTTTTGCAAATTCACTTAACGGTTCAAATAGCCCCAAAGCTTCTAGCACTATACCTATCATCAAAAACAATACTAAAATACGTGCAGAGGTCATGCGTGTTCTTATAATCAAAATTTGAGCTAAAAGACAAATTGTGCCACCCACTAAAAATACTATTACATAATCTAACATACTAACAACCTTTTTCTATAACAACAGCATGAGCAATACCCGGTATACTTTCACCCTGAAAAGAGGAAGTTGTACTAAGCAAAGCGCCTGTTGACATAACTATTATTTTTTTATAACTACCGTCGTTGAGTTTACTTAAAACATATGAGTTTATTACACTTGCGCTACACCCACAACCACTGCCGCCCATAAAGGCATTTTGAGTATTAGAGAATATAATTTGCCCGCAATCGGCGTAATTTTGTGCCAGCTTGTATCCTTTATACTCCATAAGGTCAACCAAAAGTTCACTACCCAATTTACCTAAGTCGCCCGTAATTATTAAATCATAATCATCACTGGTAGTATTGGTATCTTCAAACAGAGTCGCAAGCGTATCAGCAGCAGCTGGCGCCATGGCGGCTCCCATATTATTCATATCGTTTATGCCATAATCAATAACTCTACCAAACGTAACGTGAGTTATATTATGTCCCTTACCACCATTACTTACAATGCTACACCCAGCTCCAGTTACTGTCCATTGTGCAGTTGGGGGCCTTTGGCAACCAAGTTCCAACGGAAACCTAAACTGTCTTTCTGCCGTAGAAAAGTGACTACAAGTAGCGCACGCAACATTGTTTGCAAAACCACCTGCAACCAAACACGCCCCAACCCCCAAACTTTCCGTCATGGTAGAACACGCCCCAAACAACCCAATAAAACTTGTCTGCAACTGTCTAGCACTAAAACTAGAAGAAATAATTTGATTGAGTAAATCCCCACTAATCATAAGATCAATGTCTGTTGTTATAAGCCCTGCCTTAGTTATAGCACCTGATACTGCATGTTCTAGCATTTTTCTTTCTGCAAATTCATATGTTTTTTCGTTAAAGTTGTCAGTTGAGAGAATATAATCAAAATAATCTGCAATAGGACTTAATCCCTCTTTTGGCCCAACAACAGCATAGCCAGTTTTGTATTTTGGTGGAATTTTAAATTTAATTGTCCTTTTACCTACTCTATTTATCATATCAACCCCACTATATAATAAATCAAACCAACTATCACGCTACCTGCAATACCATTTACAATAACAGGCCCTGCTACGCTAAACATTTTTACACTAAGCCCAAATATTAAACCTTCATTTTTAAACTCCATCGCAGGACTTGCTATTGAGTTTGAAAAACCTGTTATAGGCACAATAGACCCAGCTCCAGCAAACGCACCTATTCTATCATACACACCTATACCTGTAAGAAGTGAAGCTATAAATATCAATATAATAAGCATATACGCCTGCAAAGCATCTTTTGATAGGCTTGGAAAAATAACTGCTAAAATATCATTGATACCTTGCCCAATGCAGCAAATAATCCCACCAACCAAAAACGCCCATAAAAGCGATGGAAAAAACTTAGTGCTAGGCAAACGTCTTTCTACATAAGCACAATATTTTTTGTTTCTTTCTATATTGTCCATAAAATACTCCTAAACTAAATATTGTCTTAGTTAAAAATTTTATACAAAAATTTGTGATACTTTTTTAAAAAAATATTTTTGCAACAAAAAAAAGACTATGTAATAAACACAGTCTTTTAAATTAATTAAGCAAGCATATCGCTATAATATCTTTCCCAACTATATGAGCCGTTTTTGTTAATAGTAATTATATTACAACCAATTTCTACACCACTATCTGTTGGCTCTTCACCATAGTAAGAAGAAGTTGTCATAGTTTTTAAACCTTGAACAAGCTCTATTGAACCTTCATCAACACCATTAGTATAAACATAGTTTGATCTATCTCTATGTAGGTGGCCTACAAATATGGCTTTTGTACTTTTAAGTTGTATAGCTCTATTAACTATTTGAGAACGTTTGTAAGGATATAATCTAAGGTAATCTTTGCCTACTTCGTTATCATCTGTTTCGCTAGCATAACTTCCAGGCAAAACATTAATAACAGTATCTTCAAATCCTTCTTGTCCGTAATTGTTACCAGTCATCTCAAAGCGACATTCCATAAACTCTCTTTGAGTCACATGGAAAAACAATAGTGATGGCACAACTTTGCCATTTTCTGGGTCATATTTACCATATTGAGCTTTACTTACGCCCCTAATATTCCACTCATACCAATCAACTTGGTCATCTTGAATATAGTTATAATTAAATCTAGAATCTGCTGGCTTTAATTTTCTGCTAGCATAAGACAAAGAGTCTAATATAACTAAACTATAAACAACATCTTTACCGTTTTTAATATTAATGGCATAGTTTGTGTTTCCACTAATATTTTTTGGTCCAAACTCAAAAATTGCATTTTTAGATTGCAAAATAGAATAATAGTAATCTTCTATTTCGGCTTCCCCATCTAACTCATGGTTACCAAAAGTTATTGCCCAAGGTATACCGAATTTGTCAAGAGCTTTTGGAAACTCTTTAACAACTTGCAGTGTATTGTCTGGCATAGAAAAATCTTCTCTCCAAACAGTATCACCAGTTATGATAATCAAATCAGGGTTGTTATTGTCTATTAATTCTTGTACAAATCTATCCATATAATCGATATCATCCATATCGTTTAAATGAAGGTCGGTGATTTGCATAATTTTGAATTGGTCTGACCCTTTCTTAAATTTCATACTCTTAACTTCATTTAAGTTATATCTCTGATTTATGTTCCATTTTTTGTCAACAGCAAGCATTGGTAAAAGTATGCCCAAGGTCACTGCAACTGCAAACAAAACGGCCAAAATAGATATAACTATCTTTTTAACTTTTGTCATTATTTTATCCTATTTTATAGTATTAATAATTATTTTTTCTTTTGAGTAGCTGGTTTTTTAGTTGATTTTGATTTGTTTGGTTGTTTTTTGTCATTTGAAGCCTTATTTTCGTCTAAATCAGGCTTTTTGTCAGTTTTTGAAGACTTGTTTGTATTTTTATCTTCATCTGTTTTAGGGCTAGTTTTAGGGTTTTGTTTTTGTTTAGTTTCACTAACCTTTTTAGGTTGTTTTGTATCTTTATCTTTCTCTTCAACAGCTTTTATAGGTTGGTTGTTTTCTTTTTTGCTTTTAATAAGTTTTTTGATTAAATCAATTAAGAATATAACAAAGTAAGATATTTGAACAATAGCAATAATTGCCACGTTGAAAACTAATACTACAATATCAAGGTCCAACTCTGCAATTAATGTTATA
>JAZRTN010000098.1:0-10949 GCA_045652045.1 Clostridia bacterium | reverse complement strand
TTAAAAAAGTTGCATAATTTTTTGCATTTTAATTAAAAATTGTGTAAAATAGCCACATGGAGATAAAGATATGGTAAGAATATGGGCAAAGATAATACTGGAAGAAAAAATTGTTAAAGATACTATTTTTGAACAAAGTGGTACTTTTGAAATAGAAGACTTTCAAGGATATATGGAAGATATTTGTGCTAGTTTGGAAATAGCTACACCTATTATACTTACTAAACACATAAAACATTATGTTTGTTTTAATAATGCTAATTTTACTCAAAGCGATTTTGCAGAAACTATTGATTTTGATAAGTTAGTTATTGAAGAAGCAAGTTTATAAAAAATATTAAAAAAACACTCTAAAAATAGAGTGTTTTTTTGTTTATATTAAGAGTTAAGTTTTTCGAATAGGTCGTATAGGACTTCGTTAAATCTGCTTGGAGCGTATAGGGCTGCTTCCATAGACAAATCTATAATTTTGTTATTACGGATACCGATTGCTCTATTGTGTTTGCCACTTACAAGAAGCTCAATTGCTTTTACGCCAAATTCAAGAGCTAACATACGGTCTTTTACAGATGGTGCTCCGCCTCTTTGGATATAACCTAAGATATCTGTTTTTGTTTCTACATTAACTTCTCTACTGATGCGTTTTGCAAGTTCTTCGATATCAAGAAGGTGTTCTGAAACAACTACTGTTGGGCTTAGAATGCCTCTTTCTCTTGCGTTACGAACTTTTTCGATAATTTGCTCTGGTGTTATAGGTTTTTCTGGAATAACTACAACGTCACAAGCACAAGCTGCCGCACTATACAATGCTATATCACCACAGTGTCTACCCATAACTTCTATAACTGAACAACGATCTAGGGCTGCCATGGTTTGTTTGATGCATTCTATTGCGTTGGTTGCTACGTTAACTGCACTATCAAAACCAAGTGTATTGTCTGTATATTCTAGGTCGTTATCAATTGTCGCTGGTATAGCGATAGTTTTTACACCTAGTTCATTAAGATCCATAACGCCTCTAAATGAACCGTCACCACCTATAACTATAAGTGCATCGATATGATGTTTTTTAAGATTTGCTACTGCTTTGTGTTGGCCTTCGACACTCATAAATTCTTGGCTTCTTGCTGATTTTAGCACTGTGCCACCCAAGTGAGAGATGTTTCTTACTTCATCATAGGTTATCGGTTGAATTTTGTCGTCGATAAGACCTTGATATCCATTATATACAGCAAATACATTAATGTAGTTAAAGCTTGCTGCTTTGACGATAATATTAACGCAAGCGTTCATGCCTTGGCTGTCGCCACCACTTGTTAATACTGCTATGTTTTTAATCATTTTTTACTCCTTACATAAACCTTATACAATCTTCGTCTATTATAGCATTAATTTCGTTTAAAAGATAGTTATTTACATTAACTTTAAAACTATATTTAAATGCTTTGCCAGTTGCTGTACATTTTACAACAATTGGGTTTTCGCCGATATAATTTTTTAAGATTTTTACAAGCTTTTCGTTAACTAGTGTATCTTGTGTGTTAAATTTTAGATACAAAGTTTTTGGAGGCTCTTTTTTCTCCTCTACTTCTGGTTCTGGCTCAGGCTCAGGGGTTGTGTTTGTTTCGGTTTCCCAGAAAGTTACTTTGTCTGGCATAACTATTGGCTCTTTGCCATCTTGCATAGAGAGCTTGCCATGTACACTAATTAAACTGTCTTCTTTTAGTTTGTCTTTGTTTTTTGCAAAAATATTTGGAAACATCATTATGTCGATTGTACCATATAGGTCTTCGATTTTGACTATTGCCATTTCTTTATTGCCGTTTTTTGTATAAAGCTTTCTTATTTCGCTAACTATACCGCCGCAAGTTACTTCCATATCGTGCTGCAAGTGGGTTGAGTTGTCTGTTTCTTCTTCTAGGTGTTCTTCTTCGACAACTTCTTCTTCTGACTCATCCGAATATTTTTTAGGTAACATTGATGAGTTTAGGTTGAACGAATTAAGCTTATCTATATAGTTGTCTAGTGGGTGGCCTGAGATATACACACCTACGACATCTTTTTCAAATCTTAATTTTGTTTGGTCGGCATATTCTTTGATATTTGGATACTCTACTTTATCTAATGTATTGTCTTGGATTTGTATATTATCAAAAATACTAAACTGACCACTTGCACGGTTCTTTTTGTCTTTGCTGATACGGTCAACTATAATATCGTACACACTCATCATTTGAGAACGATGTACTCCAAAGCAATCAAATGCTCCACTAAGTATCATAGCTTCTAGACATCTTTTGTTTACTGTACCACCATCTTGGCGACTAATAAAGTCGTACAAGTCTTTGTATTCACCGTTTTTGTTGCGCTCTTCGATAATAGCTTCTACAACGCTAACACCAACGTTTTTAAGCGCTGCTAGACCAAAACGAAGTTTGCCGTTTTCTACGCTAAAATATGTTTCGCTCTTGTTAATATCTGGTTGCAAGACTTCTATTTTTTGCTCTTTTGCATAGATTACATATTTTTTAACTTCATCGGCACTTGTGATACGGTTATTTAAAACTGCTGCTAAAAATTCTACTGGATAGTAACATTTTAGATAAGCTGTTTGGTACGCAAGATAAGCATATGCTGCTGCGTGAGATTTGTTAAAGGCGTATTTTGCAAAGTTTTCCATATCGGCAAAGACTTTACGGGCTACTTCTTCTGGTATACCTAGGGCTAGTGCGCCTGGAATACTCTTTTCTCCCTTAGGGTCTTGCCAGCCATAGATAAACTTTTCTCTTTCCGCCGCCATTTTTTCTACTTTTTTCTTACCCATGATACGACGAACGTTGTCTGCTTGGCCTAGTGAATAACCACCCATAACTTGAACGATTTTCATAACTTGTTCTTGGTATACGATAATACCATAGGTTGCTTCTAGTATAGGTTTAAGACATTCGTGGTCGTAGACTATTTTGTCTGGGTTGTGCTTATTTTCAACATATTGATCGATATATTGCATAGGACCTGGACGATATAGAGAGATGCCTGCTATGATATCTTCTAGACAGGTTGGGCGAAGGTTTTTCATAAAGCGTTGGAAACCTTCACTTTCAAGCTGGAATATTGTAACAGTATTGCCTGTACTAATCAAGCCATATACGTTAGGGTCGTCATATTCCATATCATAAAAGTCTATATCAACGTTGTGGATTTTTTTGATAAGTTTAAGAGCTTTATCGATATCGGTAAGAGTTCTTAGCCCTAAAAAGTCCATTTTTAATAGGCCTAAGTCTTCTAGCTCTATCATAGAATATTGTGTAGCAATTTCGTCGCCGTTTCGTGCTAGTGGAACAAATGTATCAACTGGCTCTGGCGCTATAAGTATGCCACACGCGTGGGTTGAAGTCTGTCTAGGTGTACCTTCAAGTTTGATAGATATATCTATAACTTCTCTTATTCTCTCATCTTCGTCGTAATATTTGCGAAGTTCTGGAATAATAAACTTGTCGTTTTCCGGTTTACCTGTTGCACCAAAATAATATTTCAGAACAGGTGGTTTTTTGATACCGTCTGGAAGCTTATTTGGGATTGCTTTACAAATTTTATCAACATCTGGCAATGGTAGTCTTAATACTCTACCTACGTCACGTATGGCGTTTTTTGCTGCCATTGTACCAAATGTACCAATGTAGGCAACATTTTCTGGATGATATTTTCTCTTTGCGTATTCGATAACTTCTTCACGTCTATCGTAACAAAAGTCTACGTCGAAGTCGGGCATTGATACTCTTTCTCTGTGGATAAATCTTTCGAAAAGAAGATCATATTTGATTGGGTCAACGGCTGTAATACCTGATGTATATGCAACTATACTACCTGCACCAGAACCACGGCCTGGGCCTACTGGTATATTGTTGCTTTTTGCATAGTTGATATAGTCCCAAACAACTAAGAAGTATTCTACGAAACCTTGTTCTGAGATGATAGAAAGTTCTTCTTCTACACGCTTTTGGATTTCTGGTGTGATTTCTTTATATTTTTTGTGTAGACCATCATAACAAAGTTTCTTTAAAAAGTCATATGTAGATGAGCCATCTGCTGGCACATATAGTGGGATAAAGTTTTCGTTATCTCTAAGTGTGCAACCTTCTGGAAGGTTTGGAACTTCCTTATGGCTTTTTGCTTTTAGTTTTACTTCGCACTTGTCAGCAATTTCGATTGTTGCATCAAGAGCTTCTGGATAAGCACCAAGTACTTCTTCCATTTCTTCACGGGTTTTTACATAAAACTCATCGTTTTGGAATTTTAGTCTGTTTGGATCGTCAACAAACTTACCCATTTGAACACACATCAAAACATCTTGTAAGACTGAGTCTTCACGGTTGATATAGTGTGCGTCGTTTGTAGCAACGGTTTTTACACCGATTTTTTTTGCTAGGTTGTTTAATGGTTCTAATATTTCTAATTGCTCTGGCAACATATGATTTTGAAGTTCTATATAAAAGTCGCCCGGAGCAAACATATCTCTTAGTCTTATTGCAAGTTTTTCGGCTTCGTCAAAACGGCGTTGCAATAATAGTTGTGGAATATGTCCTGCTAGACACGCAGATAAGCAAATAAGGCCTTCTGAGTGGTTTTGTAATACTTCATAGTCAATACGAGGCTTATAATAGAAACCTTCTTTACAAGCGATTGCGTTAAGTTTAAGAAGGTTTTCGTAACCTTTGTTGTTTTTTGCAATTAAAACTAAGTGCGCAGCATCTGCTTTGCCTTGTTTTAAAAGCCTGTCGTGTGTTATATAAAATTCGCAACCAATGATAGGTTTGATACCATTACGATAGCACTCTGCATAAAATGCCAATGCACCTGCCATATTGCCATGGTCGGTCATTGCTACTGCTTTTTCGCCACGCTCTTTGATTACTTCGACTAGTTTTTTGATACGGGCTACACCATCTAACAAACTATATTCGGTATGGACATGCAGGTGCACAAAGTTTTTCATAAGTATCTCCTTTATTTGATTTGTTTTGCGATATTAATTATCTTGCGGAATTTGTGGTTAATACCACTTTTAGTTATAGGATTTTTTGTTAGTTTAGTCAAGTTTTCTAAACTCTCTTCGGGGTTTTCTAAACGTAAAAGACAAATTTCTTTCAAACCATCTGGCAAAGAGTCTAGACCCTTTTTGTTTTGTATTTTTTTGATAGCTTCGATTTGCTTCATACTTGCGTTAACAGTTTTTGTAATGTTTGCGTTAATACAATTGTTTTGTCTATTTACGTTATTTCTAACTTGTCTAAATGTAATTTCGTTTTGAAGACTCAAAACACTCTTAAATGCTCCAATTAAGGCAAGTAGGTCGCTAACCTGCTCGGCTTCCTTGATATATAAGACAAAAACGTTTTTACGCTTATTCTTTTTACTATTAATACCTTGGCTAAATAACAAACTAGAAAAGTCATTTGCAAAAACCTCATTTGCAAATACAAACTCTAGGTGATATCCACAAAAAGTACGGTTTGGTCTATCAAGGTCTTTGTTTATAATAATATTACTTGTTGCGCTTGTTAAAAACACACCTTTTATATATGAAATTGCACAGCAAGGACTTTCTATAATATGCTCATCAATACCTTGGATTAATTCGAAGATGCCTTCGTTGTTGATTTTTGCAAGGCCACAATCAAATAATACTTGTCTTGCACAACTTGCAGGTATGTTGATAAGATATCTCACTGATTTATTTATATTTACGTCTTCGTCTAAAACAATATCGGCATATTCACCATAAAGTCTTTTAAGTGAATCATTGACTAGGTTGTAAATTTCTTGTAGTTCTGTTTTGATTTGAATAAAAGTTTCGCCATTTTTAAAAGCTAATTCACCACAAGAATGTATTATTGCAGAAAGTTCTGCAAGTTTACAACACTCATTTTCACAAACGCTATTAATAATTTCATGTTTTGCCACATTTGTAAATGACATATAATTTTCCCTTTTTATCTATGGTAATTTTTGAAAGTTGGGACTTTATCCCAGTTGGCTATATTTTGTGGAGGAATGTTAAACTCTTTAATTGCTTTGCGTGGTTTATTAAAATCTGCAATACGGTCTACACCGTGTGCATCTGAACCAGCTACAAACATAACACCCATTTTGACAAGTTGGTCTATTTCTTGTTGGGTATAATTAAGACGTTTGCCATTAAGTTCTAACATAGTTCCACGTTTTACAGCGGCCTCTCCTACTTTGATAATGTCAATTTTTGCACCGACATTTGGGTGAGAGATTATATCTATATCATAACTGTTGATTGCATTGATATATGCTTGGGTATTGCGCTCTACTAGTTTTTTTGAATAACCAAAAATTTTACCAAAGAAGTTTGCCCAAACTAGTTTTAACTTTTCTTTAAAAGTTGTCTTTGCCATCATGTGATATCCACACACTACAATATCCAAGTCTTTAAAATCTTCTGGGTTAAGGTCAATTTCGCCCTTG
Organism: Clostridia bacterium; assembly: GCA_045652045.1. GTDB lineage: Bacteria > Bacillota > Clostridia > Christensenellales > UBA1242 > CAKVLS01. Next base: position 4,454 of record JAZRTN010000098.1, on the reverse strand, counting down.
CTAGAAACAATGTTTGCTTCTACGCCAATTAAGACTTTAATATTATATTTCTTTTCAAGTTCACTGACTTGTTCTTTCATTGTTTTTGTGTGTTCTCTATATGTACGGTATAGTCTATGGCTGTACCCATGGTCTGTTATAGCAATTTCTTTTAAGCCTAATTCGCTTGCTTGTCTAACGTTATCTTCAAGCGTGCCTGTTGCGTGTTGGCCAAATGTATGCTTGCGCTTACTATAAATTGTATGAGTATGATAATCACCAAAAAATGCCATTTTGCTATTTTTCTCCTATTATAAGTATTTCAGTATGTAGTATTATACCAAATTTTTTATAAATAGTCTTTTTAATTTTAGTAATTAATTTAAAAACTTGCCTACTTTTTGCTTTATTATTGTTAACAATAAACCCACAATGCTTAGTTGACACCTGAGCATCCCCAATTTTTAAACCTTTAAGCCCTGCTTTTTCGATTAAAATAGGAGCCGAAAAGTCTGTTGTCTTTTTAAACACGCTGCCTGCACTTGGTTTGTCATAAGGTTGTAAAGATTTTTTCTTATCAAAATTTCTAAGACAATTAAGCCAAATATTTTCGCTAAGACCCTTGTTTAGTTTTAATACAACCTTTGTAATAACATAAGGCTTATTAACAAAAAAACTATGTCTATATTTAAAATTTATATATTTGTTAGTTATACAAAACTCTTTGTAACCGTCAGTATAATATACTTTTTGCACGACATCTTTTATTTCTCCACCAAAGCACCCTGCATTCATAACAACGGCTCCACCTATTGAACCCGGTATGCCATAAGACCACTCTAAACCAGTAAGAGAGTTTTTTACTGCAAAGGCATTAACATTGAATAGTGTTGTAGCCGCACCTACAGTAATTGTTTTTTGGTTGAGTTTGCAATAATCAAAGTTTTGGTCAAGAAAAATAAATACTATATTTTGAGTTTTGTCTGAAACAAGCAAGTTACTACCTTTGCCGATACAAAACCATTGTACTTTGTATTTATAACAAGTTTGAATTGTTTTGTTTAAGGCAAAAAGTGAATTTACCTTAACAAACAACTTGACTTTGCCACCTATATGAAAAGTTGTGTAATTGGCTACACAAAAGTTTTTAAAAATTTGCAAGTCTTTTTGACTGTGTAATTCTTTATATATTGCACTAAATTTTGACACAATTACTCCTTATATACCCAAATGAGCCCAGGATTTGAGCTTATTTTGTTCTAAAACCTGATTTTGACTAAATACATTAACACAAACAAGCGGCTTTTTAAGGGCTTTTTCAAAGTCACAAATCGCACCGTCTTGCACTTCGTATATGGCATTGGTTAAAACAGAAAACATATTTATATTTTTAATCTTTTGTTGGACTGGTTTTGAAAGCAAGTAACTAATATATTCTCTGGCTATATCTTTTTTTGTTTGTGCTATATTATCAAAAATAGAAATATATTGAACTAAATCGCTGTAACCTGATAGATAAGAATAATAGCATGTTTCTAATTTGCCATTTTGTTCTCTATTTTTGCATCTTACAAAATCTCTTTGAGTTCCTAGCAAGTTAACGCTTGCATTATTTATAAATTTTACATATGCATCATATGTCGAAAAGTTATTATCTAAAAACCCCTGTTTATTACCAACCACATTATTTTGAACTAATGATTGGGCTGGATTAATTAAGGTGTTTTTTGCAAAGCACAAAGATGGGATTGTATTTTTGCCAAAACATCTTGTCATATTAAAAGCATTATTAATTAAATCATCTCTAAACTTCTGCTCCACTACATTTGATTGATTTGTAATTAATACATACCCACCCAACATATAAGGCAAGGCGTATTGCTTGTTTTTTACTTTACCACCAATCAATAAATCAGTACGGACATTATTATCAATATTTAACTCACTAAGATATGGCAAAACATACTCACCACCCCCTACACCAAAAGATATTAAGTCGGGATGATTATTGTTGGATAGATTTAGTTGCAATTGTTCCAATGTAAGAGTTTTAACAATAATAAACTTACCTTGGTTTTGCTTGTTAAAATCAACTGCCCTATTTTGCAAGAACTTTGCTCTGCTAAAAGATCCACCTTCGAAAGTTTCTATATGCCATAGTTCTAAAACAACAGAGTTGTTTGGGGTTGAAAAAATCTTATCAACACTAATTTTATAAAGTGAAGGATTAAATATAAAGTTAGGTCCAACAAACAAAAAAATTATAATCAAAACAGAAAATATTGTTTTTAAGGTGTTTTTAATACTAAATTTTGGTTTTTTCATAATAAATATATATGCAAAGATACAATTTAGTATTAAATAAAAAAACTACAACTTTTTGTTGTAGTTTATTTGTTTAAGGTTTCTAATATATTAAGAGCTAATTTTTCATTAATTCCTTTAACTTGTACAAGCTTGTCTACGGTTGATTTTTTGATTGCAGATACAGTTTTAAATTTAGCAAGCAATGCTTGTTTTTTCGCTTTACCTACCCCTTGTATATTATCTAAAATACTTTCGGTTTGTTTTTTTGTACGGATACTTCTGTGGAAAGTTATTGCAAAACGGTGAGCTTCGTTACGAACTGCTTGTAAAAGTTTTAGAGCATAACTATCTTTACTTAAAACAATAGGGGTTAAGCTATCTTCTACAAAAACTTCTTCTTCTCGTTTTGCAAGACCAATAACATCTATATTTGAATTGTATTGTTTGATTAGTTCTCTTGTGCTACTAACCTGCCCTTTACCACCGTCTATCAACATTAGACTTGGGGCACTACTAAAACTAATATCGTTTGAAGATATTCTTTCTAATCTTCTTGTTACTACTTCTTTTAAACTTGCAAAATCATTAGGGCCTTGTACAGTTTTTATTTTGAAATGTCTATAATGTTTTGTAGCTTTTTGACCATTAATAAATACAACCATACTTGCAACTGAGTTTGTACCACTTATATTTGATATGTCATATGCTTCTATACGCAATGGCTGATTGGTTAAGCCCAAAGATTGTTTTAACTCATTAACTGCACCAATTGTTTTGCGATCTTGTTTGGTTTGCTTATCGGTATTTAGTTCCATATAGTCGTTAGCATTTTTTAAGGCTTGTTGTATAAGTTGTTTTTTGATACCTTTTTTAGGACAAACAATATTAACTTTATGTTCTGAAAGGTCGTTAAGATACTGCTCTAATAGTTGAGCGTTTGCAATTTCTTCTTGGACAAGTATTTCACTTGCGATAACTTTACTTTTGTAATATTGAGTGATAAATGAACTAATGTTGCTTTCATAATCACCAAGTGTTTCTTGTTGAAGATAGTTTTGCGAACCTATCATACGGCCGTTTCTTACTATCATAACGGTTATGACTGTATGTTTTTCGTTTTGAGATATGGTTATAATATCTAGATTGCTTGTTTTAGATAGGTCGTTTACAGCTCTTTGTTTTAGTTTGTCTAACATAAAAAGTCTATCTCTAATTTGCATAGCCATTTCAAAATTTTCTAGTCTTGCAAAACGGTTCATTTTGTCTTGCAATATTTGGTAGACATTGTCATCTTTACCATTTAAAAATGCAATTACGTTTTGAATAATTTCGCTATATTCTTGCTTAGAGATTTTGCCTGTGCAAGGTGCTTTGCATAGACCTAGTGAATAGTTTAGGCACTCTCTTGTGTGTTTAATAGTTGTGGTTAGTTTGTGATTGCAAGTTCTTACAGGAAAGGCAAGATTTATTATTTTTACTAACTCCGTTACTGATATACCACCAAAGTATGGGCCAAAATATTTTGCACCATCTTTTTTAAGGCGTCTTGTAACTTCAATTTTAGGAAAGGTGTTTTTAAGATTAATTTTTATGTAAGGATAGTTTTTGCCATCTTTTAATAAAATATTGTAATATGGTTGATGCTTTTTGATTAAATTGTTTTCTAATATCAGTGCATCAAGTTCGCTATTGGTGATAATATACTCAAAGTCTGCAATTTTATTAACCATTGCTTGGACTTTTGGGTGTTTTTGTGAATTTTGAAAATATTGGCTAACACGATTTTTTAAAACCTTGGCTTTACCAATATAGATAATATCACCACTTTGGTCTTTCATTATATATACACCACTATTTTGTGGTAAATTTTTAATCTTTTCTTTTAAATCCATAATTTTATTATACACTATTTTGCCAAAATACAAAATACTTTAATTAGTAAGCAATAAAAAAAGAAGCCTATTTGACTTCTATTGGCGTTTAGCTAATACTAAAAAATAATTTGAACTATCTACACTATGCTCATTTGGGTAAGCAAGCAACCTAGCAAAATACTTTAAACTTTCTCTATTGTAGCTATAATAACTTTTTACATCTATGTTATTTAGGTTAAAGTGAGTTATAAGGAAGTTTTCTTTTTCTGATAAGTATCTACTTAGGGATTGGCC
>JAZRTN010000097.1:0-3020 GCA_045652045.1 Clostridia bacterium | reverse complement strand
AACATATGTTCTAAAATATAAAACAAAAAATAATAATCTAGTTACAAGTCTAGTCTTCAAAAATTAATTTCAAAAAAATCATAATATAGTTATTTTTTGATTAAACTATTACAAAAAACATATATTTATATATAAATTTTTATTAAAATATATTTATTAACATTTTACTTAAAAATTTTTTAATGTTATACTTATTTGGTATAACAAAAGGGAATAGACATTATGGCAAAAAATAACAATATATTAAAATTCAAAAGACCAGCTTCAATGTGGGGCGCAATGTGGAGAGAAGGCCTTCCAACAGGTAACGGCAACATAGGTTGTTCTGTTTATGGTGGAGCAGGTCATGACACAATTGTTCTTAATCACAATGATTTGTGGTGGCAAGGTCATACAGGCGTGTTGCCTGATGTTTCAGATAAAATCAAAACAACCCAAAAAGCCCTTGACAATGGTAACTTTTTGGAAGCAGAAAAGACTTTGTCAAAAGCGTTAATGGTTAAATCATACCGTCCACAACTATCATTTCCACTACCACTATGTGATTTGTTAGTTACAATGCCTGTCGAAAAAATGGTCAAAGAATATTCTCGTTCTGTCAATTTAGACAACGGCGAAGTTAATGTTACTTTCAAAGACAAAAACACTCGATTTGACCGTTCAATATTTGTATCAAGAGTTAATGACACTATCTGTTATCAAATATCAAAATCAGGCCCAAAAACTGTTGATTGTAACTTAAAATTTGCTTTGCACGATAAGTTTTACAATCGCGCACCAAGTGGTATCACACAAGTTAACGATTCTTGCGAGTTTACAGCAAGCAAAGGTTATATGTGCTTCTCATGTCGTAGCGATTTAGGTACAGACTTTGGTGCAGTTGCACGTGTTATGCATATCGGTGGTAGCATTGTATGTGACGACGAAGAGGGTATCAAAGTCACTGGCGCAGACAAAGTAATAGTATTTATCAAACTATTTATCGAAAGCCAAAAAGACAAAGAGTTTGAATCTATCAAAAAAGAACTTAGCTTAATCAAACTTACTTACGAAAAACTTCTTAAAGAGCACGCACAAGTTCACTCAAAATTAGTTGGAGCAACAGAACTATCTTTTGCAGTTTCAAAACCAGCCGAATATGTTGATGACCTTGTTTCAAAAACACTTGATGGTGAATTGCCACTTGACTTGTTAGAAAAACTTTATACATTTGGTAGATATTTATTTGTATGTTCTACTTCAACATCTGGTCAACCTTGCAACCCATACGGTTTGTTTAATGGTGACTACAAAGCAGTAGAAAGTACCCGTAATAACTATTTCCAAACACAAAGATTATATAACTTCGCTTTTAACGGTGGCTTAACAAACTTAGTTTTACCACTGCTTATGAGTTTTTATAACAATCTTGATGATTATAAGAAAAACGCAACAAGACTATATAACTGCAAGGGTATATATGTACCATCTCTACAAGCGCCAGGTTCAGGCCTTATCGGTTCAGTAGAACCAGGTGTAATACTTAACTTTAACGTAGCTAGCTTTATTAGCCAAATGTTCTATGAATATTATCTTCATACCGAAGACGTTAAGTTCCTAAAAGACTACGCAATTGAGTTTATTCAAGAAACAGCTAACTTCTACGAAGATTTATTTAAAGTAAATAAAACTACAAAATATCTAGAATCTCCTTTGGGTTATTCTGCATATAACACACCAAAAAATTACCTTGGTAAAAACAAAGACCCACTATGTATCGCATCTAACTGTACAGTAGACTTTGTATGTGCAAAACAAGTATTTGCAATACTAGTAGATATTGGCAAAACAGCAGGTCTTGACGAAGACGAAATCGCAAAATGGCAAGATCTACTTTCAAAAATCCCTGATATCAGCATAGACGAAGAAGGTCTTATTAAAGAATATAATTCAAGCATTTTCGAAACAAATAACAAAGCCCCATATATTCCACACCTATATCCATATTGTGTTGGTGAGCTTTCAGTTGATAGTTCAAGAGAATACGAAAAACTAGTCGCTACAACAGCTCGTGCTAGATTTAACAATTCAAGAAATCTATTTACATCAGGCAACCTTATCAATATTGCAGTAGCGCTATCTACAACAGGTGATAGTTCAACTGCATATGATGTGTTAGAATTACTAACTCAAAACTTCCTATCAGCAAACTTAGTTATGTACAACACAGATTGGAGAGGTATGGGTGTTGGCGTTAACGAAAAATGGGCAACCTATTCAATTGACAAAAACACAGCATTTAGTATGGTTATGCAAAATATGTTCTTAAACTGTAACAAAAAAGAGCTAGCCATGTTCAAAAACTTGCCACAATCATTCCGTAAGGGTAGTCTAACAGGCTTAACTCTTGCGGGCAATATTAAAGCAGATATTGAGTTTAATAGAGCAAAAGGTGTAGCAAAACTAAAACTTAAATCTTCTAAAAATGCAAACCTAACTCTAAGCTTGCCAGATGGCGCTAACAAAGTTAAAGGTGTAGACCCAACAAAAGTTGACTTAGAAAACTTAAAAGCAGAGCTAAACCTTCAAGGTAACAAAGCGCAAACTATCATAGTAAAATGGCAAAATAAAGTTCAATAATCTATAAAGTAAATAATGTGTGAGGTAAAAATGCAAGGTTATCATTTAAAAAAATTATCAGAAGAAATCGACCAAGACAAAACAATTATAAGTTATGAGTATGATTTATTTTATCCGGAACTATATTATGTTTGTTTCCTTATTGGTCTAAAAAAAGACCTTAATGCACAAACTCGTGTTGCCTTTTCAAGAAACGGCAAGTTTGTTTCGTTAGAAGAAGAAAATATAACACTAGACCCTAAACAAAATATCTTGCAATCAGTTATAAAAATCTGCAAAGAAAAAGACTTAGCTCTATTTGTTTCATACACTGTAAAAAACAAATATAAATTTAGCATCACATACAAGCATAATTGTTTAGGATTTGGTATGTGTATTGGCACTACTGATAAAAAAATAGT
>JAZRTN010000096.1:0-11287 GCA_045652045.1 Clostridia bacterium | reverse complement strand
ATATGGTATACTCAAACTACAATATCAAAGTAATGTTTAGGGGAATAGATATGTCTATTATTAAACTTGATCATCAACACCATAATCAGCTTAAAAATCTAATAGCTACTATCAAAAAAGATGTCGACCCTAACAAGTTAATCATAATACCACAAGACCAAATAGAAACAATCTTTGACAACAACACTACTATAATCTATGGAGTTGTGGAACAAAACAACTTACTTGCTATGTCCGGACTATTTTGGGACGAAAGCGATTATTTAGATATAAAACAAATATTAAATATACAAAACAGCAAAGTTGCTGAGATTGCAGAGTGTTTAGTTTTGCCCAATGCACGTGGAAATAATTATATGTTAAAACTTAACCAATGCTTATTAGAAGAAGCTAAAAAACTTGGGTTTGAATATGTAATAGCAACTGCCCACCCACAAAACTACGCCAGCAACAAGTCTTTAACAAAACTTGGTATGACAACAAACAAACAATTTAATAGATATGACAAATATCTAAGAAACATATATTACATAAAATTATAAAAAAGACCGAAAGTTTTCGGTCTTTTTTTATTCCATTATAAAGCCTTGTGGAGAAATAGGCTTACCTATTAAATCTTGAAACTCACCTTGTATTCTGCACATACACATTATAAACGTATGCAAATTCATCAAAGTTTGTTGTTGAAACTCTGGGCTTGTTTGATAATGATTCATCAACTGAAAAGCTTTTGCATAAGTTTGTTGGTCTAAACATTGCCTGAAAGATTCTAGGTTTATTGCCCCTACTGCAATTTCTGCAATAGACAAGTACTCTTGGCCGCCTTGATACAAGCGGGCTATTTTTCTGGAAGTTTCTTCTTGTGAACGAACGGCACTTGATTTTAAAAAAGTGTGTGCTTCTTGTTGAATATTAATATCTTTTTCATTACCTTGAATAACAGTTGTGTTTGAATTGCTATCTACCATGTTAGGATTATTAGCAACTACATTACTGTTTACACCAGAATTATCTATATTAGAATAGTTATTACTAGTAGGTTTTTCTAGCAAATCTTCCTTGTTACACTCTAAATCTTTTTCATCAATACAAAACATAAATATTCCTGCTAAGATATTGCAAAATAACATAGTAAGAATACTTGGGGCAATTAAGTCTTCTTTGCAAGTGGCCCTATCAAGAGAAGACAATGCGTAAAACCCAAAAATTAAAGGCAATATAAATATTCCATTAACCACCATACCTATTATTATAAAAACTGTTGCTGTTGTTTTCATTTTGTTCTCCTTTTTAAATAAACATACTAGTTTATTTAATTATAACATTAGGGTTGGTTTAAAAATCGTCCAACAGCAATTTTTATATAAAAAAGACCGAATTTTTCGGTCTTTTATTTTTATTCTATTACAGCTGCGTGTTTGTTAGTAAACTGACTATTATACAAGTCAGCATAGAAGCCTTCTTGCGCTATTAATTGTTTGTGAGTACCACTTTCTATGACATTGCCGTTTTTCATAACTAAAATCAAGTCTGCGTTTTTGATGGTAGAAAGTCTATGTGCTATAACAAAACTTGTTCTGCCTGCCATAAGTTTATCCATAGCTTTTTGGATAAGTTCTTCGGTTCTTGTATCAACAGAACTTGTTGCTTCGTCCAAAATTAGCATTGGCGAATTTTGAATCATTGCACGGGCTATTGTCATAAGCTGTTTTTGGCCTTGGCTTAGGGCCGTGTTTTCACTCAACACCATATTATAGCCACCAGGTAGGGATTCTATGAAGTGGTCAACGTTTGCTGACTTGCAAGCTTCTTTAATCATCTCATCGGTTGCTTTTGGATTGCCGTATGTTAAGTTTTCTTTAATTGTACCTTCAAACAACCAAGTATCTTGCAACACCATACCAAATAGACTTCTTACATATTGTCTATTCATATCTTTTGTATCAACGCCGTCAATGGTAATTTGTCCACTATTGATTTCGTAAAATCTCATAAGCAGATTAACCATTGTTGTTTTACCTGCGCCCGTAGGGCCTACAATTGCTATTTTTTGACCAGGTTTTGCAACACAATTAAAGTTGTGAATAATTTCTTTTGATGGGTTATAGCCAAAGCAAACGTCTTTAAACTCTACTCTACCCTTAACTTGTTTGATTTTTAGAGTTTTATTAGATTCGTCTGGTTGTTCTTCTTCATCTAAAAACTCAAAAACTCTCTCAGCAGCTGCCGCTGTTGATTGAAGTGTACTTGCTATATTAGCTATTTGTTGTAGCGGTTGATTAAATTGTTTTACATACGCAACAAACGCAATAATTGAAGCAGTAAACGTTACATCACCCAAAGCTATTCCGCCGCCTATTACACAGATAAGTAGATAGCTAAGGTTACCTATAAAGTTCATAGCTGGCATCATAAAGCCTGACAAGAATTGAGCTTTGAAAGAATTTTTGTAAAGCTCTTTGTTTATTTTGTCAAACTTTTCGTTAGCTTTATCTTCGCCATTAAATACTTTTACGACATTGTGGGCTGAATATATCTCTTCAATATGACCGTTAATTTCGCCAAGGGCTTTTTGTTGTTTGCTAAAATATCTTTGAGAGAATTTTACTACTAGCAATACAAGCGTAAAACTCACCGGTACTGAAACTAATATTATTAGTGTAAGTTGCCAACTAATTGTAAACATCATAATAACAACACCTATAATTGTTGTTATTGAAGTAATCATACTAGCCAAACTATTGTTTAGAGTAAAGTCTATTGTATCTACGTCGTTTGTTACACGACTTAGTACATCACCATAACTTTGTTTGTCAAAATATTTAAGTGGAAGTTTATTTATTTTTTGAGAAATATTACTACGAAGTGTTTTAGTTAGTTTTGCAGTGACACCTGCCATAATGTAGTTTTGTAAATAACTAAACAGTGCACTTACTAAATAGATTATTATTAACCATACACCTATGGTAGATACTTTGGTTAAATTAATTTTTGCAGTTGGGTTTTGAAGAGAAGGAATGCCAGAGATTATTAGCTTATTGATTTTTTCAATAATCTTTGGTCCCACTATATGAAACACTGTACCAGCTACTGCAAATATCATTGCTACAATAATTAAAACTTTGTATGGATTAATAAACTTTAATAATTTTGCCATACTGCTTTTAAAGTTTTTTGCTTTCTCATGTGGAGCAATACCTTTTGGACCTGGGCCCATTGGTCTTTGAGGAACTTTTTTGTTTTCTTGTGCCATTATTCTAGTTCCTCCTTGCTTAATTGACTATATGCAAGTTCTTTGTATATCTTGCAGTTTTTTAATAATTGTTTATGGGTACCCTGACCAACTGCTTTGCCTTTATCCAAAACAATTATTTGGTCAGCATCCATTATTGTACCAATACGTTGAGCAACAATAAGTTTTGTTGCGTCTTTTGTTTCTTTCTTTAAAGCTGCTCTTAAAGCTTTGTCTGTTTTGTAGTCAAGCGCTGAGAAGCTATCGTCAAATATGTATATTTCTGGATTTTTTATAACTGCTCTCGAAATAGACAATCTTTGTTTTTGTCCACCAGAAACGTTTTTGCCACCTTGGGATATATGATAACTTGTGCCACCTTCTAGTTTGTTTACAAAGTTTGCCTGTGCAATTTTTAGGGCACGAGCAACTTCTTCCTCGGTTGCATCATCTTTACCATACTTAACATTGCTTTCAACAGAGCCACTAAACAACACACCCTTTTGTGGAACATAGCCAAGTTTGTTATTTAATGTTTCTATTTTGTAATTTTTTACATTAACACCATCAATTAATACTTCGCCTTCTGTTGCGTCATAAAAACGAGGTATCAAGTTAATAAGTGTACTCTTGCCACTACCTGTCGAGCCTATAAATGCAACTGTTTGGCCTTTTTGGGCTTTGAAAGAAATATTTTCTAAAACATAACCTTCGGCATCCGGATATTTAAAACTTACATTTCTAAATTCAACTTCGCCTTTTGGCATTTCGTAACCAAGTGTTTTTGAGTTTAATGAAAGAACATTTTCGTCAACTTCGCCATCTAAAATTTTTGGTTTTGTATTAAGAACTTCTAATATACGATTAGCCGAAACTTGACCACGTGGAAACATTATAAATAACATTGAAACAACCAAGAAACTCATAACAACGTGCATTGCATATTGAGTAAAGGTTGCCATTGTTTCAAAAAAGGCTGGATTTTTATTGATTATAAAAGCACTTATCCAAACAATAGCAAGCGCTAATCCACTCATAACTAAACTCATACCTGGTTGCATAATTGAAGCAACTCTGTTTATAAACAAGCCTGTTTTTGTTAAATCGTTGTTAACTTTGTCAAACTTTGCTTCTTGAATTTGTTCGGCACTATTTGCCCTAACCACTCTAAGCCCTGTAAGGTTTTCACGAGCAACACCGTTTAGTTTGTCTGTTTGTTTTTGAATAACATTAAATTTAGGAACAACAAAGAAGAACATCATAAGCAACAACACCACTATACAGCCGATTGCTGCAACTGTTGTCCAACTTAACACTCCACTCTTACCAATAATTTTTACAACAGAGCAAACTGCCATTGTTGGAGCATACAACATCATTCTTAACATCATAGTCATAACTTGTTGTATTTGTGTAATATCGTTGGTTGTACGTGTTATAAGACTTGGTGTAGAAAACTTGTTTATTTCTTCCATAGAAAATTGTGCAACTTTGCTAAAAACGTTTTTACGTAATCTAGCAGCTAATGTTGAAGCTATCTTTGCAGCAGAAATTGTTTCTAACACAACAAGAATAACAGAGATTGCAACAGTTATTAACATCTCTATGCCTTCGTCCCAAAGCATTGCTTTTGTAACACGGTCACCTTTTAAAGTGCTTTGAATAAGCCCTACAATGTCACCCATTTTATCAATCAAATGCAAATCAGCAAACACTTGTAGAATAGTCATGCCAACTATTACTAATGCAAGTATCCACTCATACCATTTGAAGTATCGCATTAATTTAAACATTTAACACTCCTTTAAGTCGCAAGTTTTTTTTAAACAATAATAATTTTAAGCACGATACGATTGTTTGTCAAACAAATTGCAAGTTATATATAATTATGTTTATATATAATAATATGTCACAATAAATTTAGACATTAATTAACATAAAATTTTTTGACAAAAGTTTTTAAACTAAGGTATAATTTTTGTGTAAAGGAGATATATATGCAAAACAAACCTTTTATATTAAACAATCAAATAGAAATACCTTGTGTAGGTTATGGCACTTGGCAAATCACAGAGCCACAAACTGTTATTGATAGTGTGTTATATGCACTTAAACAAGGTTATAGACATATTGACACTGCCGAGATATATGACAACGAAAAATATATAGGCGAAGCAATCAGACAAAGTGGCATTGACCGTAAAGAGATTTTTATTACAAGTAAAGTTTGGAATTCTAACAGGGGTTATGAAAAAACTCTTGCCGCATTTGAGCAAACTATAAAGGAACTTGGTGTTGATTATCTGGACCTATACTTAATACATTGGCCTTATAATGACAAGACTAGCTCTAACCCAGACCAAGACAATTTGGATACATATAGAGCTTTGGAACATCTTTATAAAACAGGCAAGGTAAGAGCAATTGGTCTTAGTAACTTTACGCTTGATAGATTAAACTATATCGTAACCCACGCAGAAATAATGCCTATGGTAAACCAAGTAGAATTTCACCCAGGCCACAACCAAACCGAACTTGTTGAGTATTGCCAAGCAAATAATATTTTAGTTGAAGCATGGAGCCCATTGGGTTCTGGCAGACTATTAAGAGATATCACTCTTACAACCATTGCACAAAAATATGACACTAGTGTTGCACAAGTGATATTGAGTTGGATATACTCAAAAAATATCTTGCCTTTGCCAAAGTCTACAACCAAAGAAAACATTGTTAAAAATATCAACTTCTTTGACATTGTTCTAAGCGAAGAGGACGCAAGAATTATTGATGACATGTTAGATGTTGGTTTCTCTGGACTTAATCCAGAAGAGGTTGTTTTTTAAAAAAACATAAAAAATTTTTTATTAATAAACTATATCAAAAATGTAAATATAAAAAATAAAAAGATAGTTTAGTTAACTATCTTTTTTTGTTTTAAAATATTTTTTGTGGTTTTTATTAAAAAATAATATAAAATTAATGTTAAATACACTTCGAACAGTTGGTCGGAGCTGTTTTTGATATATTTTTTATATTAAAACAATTAATCTACATATCCCTTAATATGGGCAAAGTAGCCCTCAAACTATTTGGTCGGTTTAAAATTTTATACCGCCTAAAAATTCAAAGCTCGACTCTGTAATATTTTTATATCAATTTAAACAAAATCTATTTTAGTTTTTGTTTTAAACAATCTACATTTTATAAAAAATTTTAAGAACAAAACAACCCGACTAAAAAGTCGGGTTATGGTTATTTTTTGTTAGTTTTGCTACATCTTTTACTTTGTGACTTCGAGCCTGATTTGACACTGTCGCAACATCCGTCTATGCTCACACACGAGTCCATACTAACACAGCCACAGTCGCATTTTTTACAACGGGCAATTTTTGTGTTGTCGCAAGTTCTGTCTTGCAACTCAGGTATAATATGTGGCTTTGCTTCTACCCTATAATCTTCACCAAACTTATCAATAAAGTTTTGAATAACAAGATGACTTGCTACATCATCAACATCAGAGTTTACAGTTTTTTGATAACAAAAATATTCTGCTTTATCATCCATATCAATTACATTTTTGTAATCATCTCTAAATGCTGTTATTGTTAAAGATGCTTTTATAATATTTCTTATATACTCAATATTTTCACCAAGAACAAGTGGTTCTGGAAAAGTTCCATCACTTAGTAAAACTTGATCATAAGTTTTGCCCTCGTATTTTTCTAACAACTTAGCTACATGGTGCAAATGAGAAATTTCTTGTTTTAAATGCTCAGCCCATATTTTTTTAATATAGTTATCTGTTTCAGTTTCGTAACAAGAATAGTATAGATAGCACTCAACATATTCATGCATAAGCCAATTTTCTAACCACGTACAATTTGGGTCAACCAAACTACCATATTGACTAACGTGTTGCTCTTCTATCATAGCAATTTCGCTAAATAGTTTTCTACCCAACTCACTTGGATAAAGGTTTGCTACATTCATATAGAAGTTCATTGTTTGCTGCTCTGCTGCTGTTATGATATGTGTTGTTAATTTTGTAAACATATCTGCTTTTTTAGAATTAGTGAAACACTTAATATCGTCATATGGATATCTATGCTCTGCAATAGTTGGTCTACCTATTGTAGCTTCTGTAAAACCACCAAGCATATCTTTACTGTCGATATTATAATCCATCTTTAACAAATTACTAAATCTATACAAATGATCAAAGTCTTCAAGCAATGCAAAGTCAAGAGCCTTTTTTACATTAGGGTCTTTTGCTCTTTTTGCAAGTCTAGCAGTTAAATCTATTGCTAGTTGTTCGTAAGCGATGGTTGTTTCTAAAAAGTTTTCGTTAATTGGTTTTAATGCTGCGATACGCTTTTGCTGTTGTTGTTCGTTACGACGAATAAGTGCAAGTTCTCTACGCAAATCTTGATTATCACAATGCCTCATAAACTGATGCATAAACCAACACGCTTCAAACTCCGTGCCATTCATAAGGATTATTCTTGTTTTTGTGTACGGGTCAGTTTTTATTTTGTCGTACGGTTTAGGGCACAGTCCTTGCCAATCGCTAAAATTACAATCAATTTTGTTTGGTTTTTCTTTAAACGGGTTAAACATTTATTATCTCCTTTATATTGACATAGTTATATTATTTCCAACTAAATTATTATTAATGCAAAAATTTAGTATGAATAAACTGTTTTTATTTGAAAATAATATTTATAAAGGAATTTATTTATGGACGAAGTAGGAAAAGCCACTGGGTTCTTTTTGTTTAGGGGACTACTTAAAAAATATCAAGATATTAAAAACGACGACTCAAAACGTGATTCTTGCAAAAGATATGGTAACATTTCTTTAATTTTGTCTTTTATATCATTAATTGTTTCTGTCGGGTTTATATTAATATTTGGCGTAAGTGCTTTTGGAGATTTAGGCCTTGCAGGAGCCGGGTCTTTTTTATCTAAGCTATTATCAGTTGTGGCTGGGGTTATAATACCTGTTTTACTTTCTATATACTCTATGATTTTTGCAATTATGCAAATACGACTTAATCACAAATCCGTAGGGGTTGTTGCTATGATAGTTTCTGTTATATCAATGCTTACAGCTCTTAGCATGATTGTTTTGATGATTGTTTTATAACCAACAAAAAAAAGACACGTATAAAAGTGTCTTTTTTTATTATTTGTTTTATTATTTAAGGTTTTCTGAGATTTCAACAGATATTGCTGAATCATCTTCGTCATCATCATCTTCTACGATTTCTTCTGATTGAGCCATTTTAGCTTCTTTTTTGTTTTCAAAAGATTTCATAATTAGTTTAACAACTTCACATACAGGAATAATAACTAGTACAAAGCCAATTACTATTAACCATTGATACCAAGTTAAGTGAACTACTTTGAACGCACCCATTAAGAATGGAACAAATGAAACTAGTACACAAAGAGCTATACCAACAATAAACGCAAGTAACATTGTTTTGTTTTTGAAAGGATTGGTTTTGAATATTGAACCATTTGTTCTTACATTAAACATATGTGCCATTTGAACTAGGTTAAGTGCTAAGAATGCCATTGTTGCAGCAACTGTTGCGTTGTATAGTTTGATACCTAAGATATAAATACCTATAACAATAAGTGATTGAGTAATACCTTGATAAATAATGCTTATGCCTGTTTTTCCACCAACGATGTTTGCATCTTTCTTTCTTGGAGGGTGATTCATAACATCTTTTTCGGTAGGTTCTACGCCAAGGGCTATTGCCGGCAAGGTGTCGCTTATTAAGTTAATAAACAATATTTGAACAGGGAATAAGAAATCTTGTGTTGGGAAACATAGCGTTAAGATAAATATTGATAATACTTCGGCTATGTTACAGCTTAGTAAGAATTGGATTGTTTTTTGGATATTACCAAAAATCTTTCTACCTTCTTCAACGGCAACTACTATTGTAGCAAAGTTGTCATCTGTTAATACCATATCTGCAACTTCTTTTGTTACTTCTGTACCAGTGATACCCATACCAATACCGATATTTGCATTTTTGATACTTGGAGCATCATTAACGCCATCACCTGTCATAGCAACTACTTTACCATTAGCTTTAAGAGCTTTAACTATTCTTACTTTATGCTCTGGGCTAACACGTGTATATACAAGGTATTTGTTGATTTCTTTAACTAATTCTTCATCAGTAAATTTGTCTAGGTAAGAACCTTCGACAACTTGTTTTTTGCTTTTTACCATACCAAGTTCTTTTGCGATAGCATAAGCAGTGTCTTTATGGTCACCGGTAATCATAACGGCTCTCATACCTGCTTTTTTACATTTCTTTAATGCTTCGGCAACTTCGTCTCTTGGTGGGTCTATCATACCAGTAAGACCTAGGAATGTTAAACCACTTTCTTTGATAAGTTTGCTATCAATTTTTTTAGTTTTTTCTTTTAGTTCTGGGCCATCACTATATGCATAGCCTAAAACTCTAAGAGCTTTTGCACAAAGATATTTATTACTGTCCATAACAGATTTTTTATCTTCGTCTGTTATTTTACGGCGTTTACCGTTTTCAAAAATATGAGTACATTTTTTCAACAACTCATCTACTGCACCTTTTGTCCAAACTCTTACTGAGCCGTCTGGTTGCAAGTTTGCTGTTGACATAAGTTTACGAACTGAATCAAAAGGAATTTCGCCTACACGTTTTTGTTTTGATTCTAGACTTGATTTTGTAAATTTGTAAATTTCTGCAAAGTCTGTCAAAGCTGTTTCGGTTGGATCACCTACATATACTTTGTCTTGTTTTTTTGCATCGTTACAAAGTGTCATACAATGTATTAAGTTAAGTGCTGTTGCATCATTTGGGTCAACTTCTGATGCTGACATAATTTTTTTGTTGAAGCACACTGCTCTAACTGTCATTTTGTTTTGAGTTATTGTGCCTGTTTTGTCTGAACATATTACTTCACATGAACCTAATGTTTCTACTGCGTGAAGCCTTCTGATAATAACGTTTTTCTTAGCTAGTTTTGTTACACCAATTGAAAGTATAATCGTTACTACTGCCGGCAAGCTTTCTGGTATTGCTGCTACGGCTATTGCTACTGCTGTTAAGAATGATTCCATAACACCTTTTTTCATAATTAAGTCAACTACAAAAATTACAAGCGCTATTGCTAATACTATTACTGTAATGATTTTGCCTAGTTTGTTTAGGCTGCGTTCTAGTGGGGTTTTTTCTTGTTTTGTGTTTGCAAGCATTGTAGCTATTTTGCCCATTTCAGCATTTTGACCTGTCGCTGTTACAATGCCCATACCTCTACCATATACTACTGTACTAGAAGAGAAACACATATTTTTTCTGTCACCCAAAGGTGTTTTTTCTGGTAGGACTAAACCTGCTTCTTTGCTACTTGCTGTGCTTTCGCCTGTAAGTGAAGCTTCTTCACATTTTAAGCTTGCGCTTTCAATAAGCAACATATCTGCTGGAACAACGTCGCCGGCTTCAAGCAATACTATATCACCTACAACAAGCTCGGTTGTTTTAATTCTAAGTTCTTTACCATCTCTTATTACTTTTGCATAAGGTTGAGACATTTTCTTTAATGACTCTAAGGCATTTTCGGCTTTGGCTTCCTGTATTGTACCCATAGTTGCGTTAAGTAGTACAATACCAAAGATAATACACGCATCAATAAGGTCTTCTGTTTTTACAGGCTTTTCTATAACTGCTACAACAAGAGATATTACTGCTGCTACCAAAAGTATAATTACCATGATATCTGTAAATTGTTTAAAGAATCTAGTAACTATATTTGTTTTTTTGCCTTCTTGAAGTTTGTTTTCTCCATACTTTTCAAGACGCTCTTGTGCTTGTTGAGAGGTTAGACCCTTTTCGCTACTTTCGAGTTCTTTAAAAGTATCTTTTACACTTTTATTATAAAAACTACTCATTAGTTTGCTCCTTACATTTTGTCAATGGCTGCAATATTCAATAATGATAAGCCATTTTTTAATACTACTTTTGTCGCTCTAACTAATGCTAAACGAGTA
>JAZRTN010000095.1:0-11729 GCA_045652045.1 Clostridia bacterium | reverse complement strand
ACAGTAGAACAAAAATGGCAAGACCGTTGGGAAAAAGAAAAGGTCTTTAATGCCAAAGATTTTGACAAAGATAAAAAGAAATTTTATGCGCTTGTAGAGTTTCCTTACCCATCAGGCGTAGGCTTACACTTAGGCCACATAAAAGCTTATACAGCACTAGAAATACTTTCTAGAAAAAGACGTTTGGAAAATTACAATGTAATGTTCCCAATGGGTTGGGACGCATTTGGTTTGCCAACAGAAAACTTTGCAATTAAACACAATGTTCCACCAAGAAAAGCAACTGATGACAACATTGCTAATATGAAAGCTCAAATGAAAAGAGTTGGTTTTAGTTTTGACTGGGACAGAGAAATTGATACAACAGATGAAAACTACTACAAATGGACTCAATGGATATTTATCCAAATGTTCAACCGCGGCCTAGCTTACAAGAGCAAAGCTTTTGTAAACTATTGTCCAAAATGTGACTGCATCTTATCAAACGAAGAAAGCCAAGGTGGATTGTGTGATAGATGTAAAACAGAAGTTGTTCAAAAAGAAAAAGAAGTATGGTTCTTAAAGATTAGAGAATATGCCGAAAGATTATTGCAGGGCTTAGATAATATTGACGCACCAGAACGCATTAAAGAAGAACAACGCAACTGGATTGGCAAATCAACTGGTGCAGAAATTTACTTTGGTACAGAAACTGATGATGGCAAAACTGATAAGTTGTTAATTTATACAACTCGTGCAGATACATTGTATGGTGTAACATTTATGGTTGTAGCACCAGAACACCCAATTATCGAAAAATATGCAAGCTCAATCAAAAACTTAAACGAAGTTAGAGAGTACCAAACACAAGCTAAGAAAAAGAGCGAGTTTGACCGTGTACAATTAAATAAAGACAAAACAGGCGTTAAACTTGATGGTTTGTATGCAATACACCCATTAACAAACAAACAAATACCTATCTTTATATCTGACTATGTAATGATGGGTTACGGCACAGGCGCAATCATGGCAGTACCTGCACATGACACTCGCGACTGGGATTTTGCTAAGAAATTTAACATTGATATTATTCAAGTAATATCAAACGGCACAGACACAATCAAAGATGGTGCTTATACAGATATTTATAACGGCACTATGATAAACTCAGACATCTTAAACGGCTTACCAGTAAAAGAAGCTATCGCTAAGATGATTGAGTATGTTACTGAAAAGAAAATTGGTTACGCAAAAACAAATTACCAAATGAAAGACTGGGCATTTAACCGTCAAAGATATTGGGGCGAACCATTCCCTATTATTTACTGTCCAGAACACGGCGCAGTACCTGTTCCAGAAAAAGATTTGCCAGTAAGATTGCCAGAAGTTAAACAATTTAAACCTTCTGCTAATGGAGAATCTCCACTTGCAACAATTGACGAATGGGTAAATTGCACTTGCCCTATTTGTGGCAAACCAAGTAAACGTGAAACAGACACTATGCCACAATGGGCTGGTTCTAGCTGGTACTATTTAAGATATATCGACCCTACAAACCACGACAAACTTGCAGACAGCGAAAAATTAAAGTACTGGGGACAAATTGACTGGTATAACGGTGGCATGGAACACGTTACTCGTCACTTAATCTATGCAAGATTCTGGAATATGTTCCTACACGATATTGGAGTTGCTCCACACGAAGAACCATTTAAGCGTAGAAGTGCACAAGGCTTAATCCTTGCAGAGAATGGCGAAAAAATGAGCAAATCTGATGGTACAGCTGTTGACCCAATGGAAACAATCAATGAATACGGCGCTGACGTATTAAGATTGTATATCTTATTTATGAGCGACTATGAAAAAGCTGCCCCATGGTCAAGCAAAAATATCAGCGGTTGCAAACGTTTCTTAGAAAGAAGCGAAAGAATGATGGACTTTGTAGATGATTACAAAGGCATCCACCCAGAACACGCAAGAGATATTAATACTGTTATCGAAAAAGTTTCTAACGATATCGAAAACCAAAAATACAACACAGCAATATCTGCTTTGATGACTTTTGTAAACAAAATTTATCAAGACAAATTTATTAGCCGTGAAGAGTTTAGAATTTTTGCAACATTGTTATATCCTTATGCTCCTCACTTCTGCGAAGAAATAAATGAGATGTTAGGATTTGACACATTAATTTGCAAATCAACTTGGCCAAAAACTGTTGAATGTAGCCAAGAAGAAACTGTTAAAGTTCCTGTACAAGTAAACGGCAAAGTAAGACATGTATTAGAGATTGAAAAATCTTTATCAAAAGAACAAGTTGTTGAGCTTGCAAAACAAAATGATAAAGTAGCAAACGCTATTGATAATATGAATATTGCAAATGTAATCTATGTACCAGGCAAAATTCTTAACATTATCGTAAAATAACAAACAAAAAAGTTACCTATGTTTTAGGTAACTTTTTTTGTTTAAAAAATTGCAATATATTTCTAATTACTTTGATAAAAACTCTGTTTAAGTTATAATTAACACAACAAACAAAAAGGAGATTAATATATGCAACAAGTTTGGTGGAAAAATGCTGTCGGATATCAAATATATATACGCAGCTTTAAAGATACTAACGACGATGGCATTGGTGATTTAAAAGGCATTAACGACAAATTAGACTACATAAAAAGTATAGGTGTAGATTTTATTTGGATATGTCCTTTTTATGATTCTCCAATGGACGACAATGGCTATGATATAAGAAACTATTATAAAGTAGCCAAAGAATATGGCACAATGGCTGACCTTAAAAAATTAATAAAAAATGCCCACGACAAAGGTATAAAAGTTATAATTGACTTAGTCCTTAATCATACATCTGATGAAAATGTTTGGTTTATAAAAAGCGAAAAGAAGGTTGAGCCTTACACAGATTTTTATGTGTGGCGTGATGGAAAAGTGGTAGACGGCAAAATGTGCCCACCAAACAACTGGATATCTTTCTTTTCTGGTCCAGCTTGGAAGTATAGCGAAAAGCGCAAACAATACTACTTAAAAATATTCTCTAACAAAATGCCAGACATAAACTACGAAAGCGAAACTGCATTTTGTGAAATGGAAAAGGTAATAGAACACTTTGGACTTCTTGGTGTAGATGGTTTTAGGGTAGATGCTATTGCACATATCGGTAAAGACCTTACTTTTAATGATGCAAAAAATATTAAAAGGACTTACAAATCTTTTTCTAACCTACCAAATACTCACGAATATTTAAAAAGATTTAACAAAACATTTACAAAACACAATCTTGTAACCATGGGGGAACTTGGTGGCGACCCAACAAAACAAGACCTTGTTAAATACACTACCCAAAACGAACTTGATATGATATTTAGTTTTGAACATACACACAGCTTTAACAGTGATTTTACTATTAATCACAAGGCCTTGTACAAAGCTATCAAGTACAAAGAAAACTTATCAAGCAAAAACGGTTGGTCTGCACTTTTCTGGTTAAACCACGACTACCCTCGTTTAATCAGTAAAATTAGAGGCGAACAAGATAATAAAAACGCACAAATCTGCCTAGCAACACTTATGTATATGCTAAAAGGCACTCCTATTATTTATAACGGCGAAGAGATTGGTATGGAAAATTATCCATTTGCTTCTCCAAAAGATTTTAAAGATGTCAACGCTAAGATGATATTTGACAATGCTAAAAATGTTGAAGAAGAGTTTAACAAACTAAAAGAAACAACTCGTGACCATAGCCGTACGGTTATGCAATGGGACGGCACAAAAAATGCAGGCTTTTCTGGTGGCAAACCTTGGACTTATGTTAATAGCAACTACAAAAAGGTTAATGTTGAAAAAGCTCTTAAAGATAAAAACTCTATATACCATAATTACTCAAAACTACTTGCTGTTAGAAAACAATTTGGACAAGCCTTGATTTGTGCTAAATACAAATTCTTTAACAAAGGCGGCCTAATTGGTTACAAAATAAATTGCAAAGATTATACTTTGATAGTTGCAGCAAATCTATCTAAAAAACAAAAAACTATTGATTTAACCCACGCAGAAGTTTTGTATGCTAATATGCCAGTAACTAATACTTTAAACAGATATCAAACAGTTATCTTAAAAGTTGCTCGTTAATTATTTATTTAAAACATTTATATATGCAAATAAAAAACACTTTGAAAAATCAAAGTGTTTTTTGCTTTCATATATTTTTAATATTAGTCACAGCCTTGAACAGAAACTTTTTCGGTTGTGTTAACAAATATTCTACCGTCGTAACTTCCACCTTTGCTATAACCTACACGGTAAACTGTTTTTTCAGCATATTGCAAGTTGTAATCACTATCTGTTGTAAGCATTTCTGATACTATACCAGCTGATACTGTTGAAGATATTGAAATATCTTTTTTAGGAGCTGATGTAATAAAGGTATACTTGTTACCAATTTTTGTTTCGATATTAACATGATGTGTATAAGCATCAATAACACTATCAACATCAACTGTTAGGTAATGAAGATTGATGTTACGAGAACGAGTAAATTTGTTGCTGTTAACAGAAATATCAACTTTACATTTAATATTTTTTACAGTAATGTTACTTTCTGTTGTGTCTATTTGCACACCACCCAATCCGTCGTTTGGATTAGCAGCAGTATTAAATGTAACATTGATTGCTCCACTGTAAGTGTAAATATACATAGATTCATATGCATCTGTGATTTTTACATTACCAGTAGAAGTTTTGAATTGAGAGTAACCTCTTAATGTGCCGATAGTAATATTTCCCTTGCCACTTTCGAAGAAGCTTTGGAAACCTGATGAATTGGTATTGTATAAGTCATTGATTTTAAAATCAATATTATCTACGTTATCACCATATGGTTGAACATAAGTATAACCGTAAATTTTGTTAATTTTGAAACTTGCGTTACTTGCTTTAACTGTTAGGTTAGAACTTTCACCTGAACTCATATCACCTATTTCACCAATAACAACGTTGCCTGATGGAGATTCAAAATTGAATGAGCCTAGAACCTTTTTGATTGAGATATTTGGTCCAACTGACTTTGCTTCTGACTCAACAGAAACTGCACCGTTGATAACTGATGTTGTTTCAAATGAACCTGTGTTTGTTCTAAATGTGATATCTGCATTGATGCCTCTATTGTTATTGTTAAACTTTAAGTCACCAGTTGTTGATGTGATGTAATATACATCTGCGTTAGGAGCTATAACATCAATATCAGCTGTGGTTGTTTTTAGATAAAGTCTATCAACTTTGATTTCTTTTGATGAAGCTATTGCAGTATAGTTAATACCACCTCTACCGTTAGCTGCATTGATAACTGAATACTCATAAGCTACTGGTACATAAACTGTCATATAGCTACTGCTTAAAAACAATAGACCTTCTGGCTCAGTAGCGATAATATTTAAAGTTTTGTATGAAGTACCATCATTTACACCTGTAAATTGTTGGCTTTGTTCAAACCTAACATCAAGTGAAAGTTTGCTATTTTTTGCTTTAACAAAACCAGACATACCTGGTGAATAAACAACTTTGATGTAGTTATTTGTTGTAGGAAGAATATTAATCTTCATACGGTTAGAATTGATATTAATAGCTTGTGCGCTAGCAGATTCTGACGCTGAAATATCTCTTACGTAAGATTTTTTGTAACTTACATATTGATAGCCTAAAATTTTGGTTTTTGGAGATAGCATCAAAATAACACAACAAACCATAACGGCTGCTGCTAGAAGTCCTATCGCTATTAACAAATAAAGCAATATACTTTTAAAAACTTTCATTGATACCTCCCATAAAACTACACAAAATTTGATTTTGTTTATTAATTATATTATAAAAATGTTTAGTTGTCAATTTTTATATAAAAAATACAATAAATATAATATATATTTTATACTTTATAATACAAAAAACCACCTGAGAAGGTGGTTTAAAAAAATTATTTTAAAATAGCCTTGATACGTCTTACACCAGCGCTGCTGCTTTCTTCTTTTGCAATTTTAAATTGGCCAAGAGTTTTTAGGCTATCAACGTGTGGGCCTGTACAAATTTCTTTTGAAACATCTCCGATAGAATAAACTGTTACTACGTCTGGATAACGCTCAATAAATTGATGCTCTGCTCCAATTTCGACAGCTTGTTGTTTTGGCATTTCTTGTTTTGTTACTTTCAAGTCTTGACCAATCCAACCATTGATGATTGTTTCGATTTTTGAGATTTCTTCTGGGGTCATTTTGTGATCACATGGGAAGTCAAAACGCAATCTTTCTGGGGTAATATTAGAACCCATTTGGTGACAATCTTGTCCCAAAACTTGTTTTAGGGCTGCGTTTAATAAGTGTGTTGCTGTGTGATACTTGATAGTTTGTTCGCTATCATCAGCAAGGCCACTTTTGAAAGTGCCTTTGTCAACTGCTTTTGATTTTGCTTGATGCTCTTCAAATGCTAGTTTGAAACCTTCTTGGTCAACAGTAAAGCCTTTTTCTTCGGCTAACTCTACTGTTAATTCTAGTGGAAAACCAAATGTGTCATATAATCTAAATGCTGCCTTGCCGCCAATTTCGTCTTTAACTACTTCGCCTTTTATAGCAGCAAATTCTTTATGTTTTTGGATACCAAATAATACCTTATCAAATTCCTTCAAACCTTGTTCTAGGGCTTTGTTGAATTTGTCCATTTCTTTTTGGATTTCGCTAAGAATATTTTGTTCTTTTTCTAATAAAAGTGGGTATGCTTCGTTATAAACTTTTTCGATATAGATTTTTGCAATTTCGATTAAGTCTTGACCTTGCAAGTTAATTTTGTTTGCGTGTCTAATTGCTCTACGCATTAATCTTCTTAAAATATAACCTGCACCTACGTTACTAGGAACAATACCGTTTTTGTCACCAATTAACATAACTGCTGTACGCATATGGTCAGCAATAATGCGCATAGATTTAGTAATTTGCTCGTCCTCACCGTATTTAACGCCTAAAACAGCCTCTATATGACCCATAACATCTAAGAACAAGTCTGTCTTATAACCATCTCTTATGCCGTTTAAAAACATTAACATACGCTCAAAACCAAAACCTGTGTCAACGTTTTTGTTAGATAATGGTTTGTAGCCGTTTTCAAGTTTTTCGTATTGCATATATACGTCGTTACCGATTTCTACAAATCTGCCACACTTACAGTTAATGTCGCAAGTGTCACAACATTTGTTATCGTGCAATGGATAGAACCATTCGTTGTCTGGACCACAAGGAGTACCAACTGTACCTTCTAGCTCCCACCAGTTATCTTCTTTACCTTGATAGAAAATATTCTCTGGTTTGATACCTAGTTGTTTTAGGTAGTTTGCAGTTTCTTCATCTCTTGGAGCGCTTTCGTTACCTTCGAAAACTGTTGAACAAATTTTATCTTTGTCTAAACCAAATTCTTTGGTTAATAGTTCAAAAGACCAAGCTGTTTTTTCTTTTTTGAAGTAGTCACCCAAACTCCAATTACCCATCATTTCAAAAAATGTAAAGTGGCTTGCGTCGCCTACTGATTCGATATCGACAGTTCTTACGCAACCTTGAACATTGCAAAGTTTTGTGCCTTGTGGGTGTTTTTGACCAAGAAGATATGGCATAAGTGGTTGCATACCTGCAACATTAAACATAACGCCTGTTGTACCATCACCTATAAGTGAAACAGCACCAATATCAACGTGGCCTCTTTGTTTATAAAAGTTTAACCATTTTTCTCTTAATTGTTTACTTGTAATTTTCATAATTATACCTTGTTTGTTTAAAATAAATTATCAATGTCATCAGTAGGAATTTCTTCCTTTTCAAAGCCACCTTCAAATTCTGGTGGTGGTTCTGGTGGTGGAACGGCATCTCTTCTTTGTGAAGCCATTTTTTCACCTGGGTTGTAATCTTTAAATGTAGTTGTTTGACCAACCCATCTAAGTTTGATTGTATCAATTGCACCGTTACGGTGTTTTGCAACAATTAGTTCGCAAACGCCTGGTTCGTCTTCACTAACAACGTCGTTATATTTTTCTGGATTGTATAGGAACATAACAATGTCTGCGTCTTGCTCGATAGAACCACTTTCACGAAGGTCGCTAAGCATAGGTCTATGGTCTTTACGCGCTTCTACTGCACGAGACAATTGTGATAATAAGATAATTGGAACATTTAATTCTCTTGCCGCAATTTTTAAGTTACGAGTAAGTTCGCTTATTTCTAATTGACGGTTACCATCTTTATTTTTGCTCATACCATTCATAAGTTGTAGGTAGTCAATCATAAGTAGGTCAAGACCGTGTTCTCTTTTTAGTCTACGACATTTTTGCAAGATATCTACTGGGGTGCTTGCTGATGAGTCGTCAATAAATATTTTTGCTTCGCTAAGTTTTTTACCAGCGGCCCATACGGCTTTGAACTCTTCTTTGTTCATATCGCCTCTTAGACCTTTGGCCATATCTACACCAGAAATTGAGAACATAGAACGTTGTGCAATTTGTTCTTTTGGCATTTCCAAAGAGAATATTGCACAAACTTTGCCTTCTTCTAAGGCAGCATGGTTAACAATGTTCATCGCAAAACTTGTTTTACCAACACCTGGACGGGCAGCTAACAAGATAAGGTCACTGTTTTGAAGACCGTTAGTTAATCTGTCTAAATCTCTAAATCCTGTTGGTATGCCACGTAGAGAACCTTTGTCACGAGCTATTTGGTCAAGTTTTTCGATAACGTTACCAACAGCGTCGCTCATAGCAGCAAGGCTTGAAAGTTCTTCTTTTTGAGCTATATCAAATACGCATTTTTCAGCAAAGCCTAATACTTCGTCTTTGTCTGCGTTTTCGTAACATTTCTCAATTATACTTTGGCTAGCTCTAATTAATTCTCTTAAAACAGAATCTCTTTTTACTATGTCAACATAGTGCATATAGTTGGCTGCACTAGGAACAATGTTTGTAAGTGTTGCTATGTAATCGATACCACCGACACTTTCCATACTACCCATACGTTCTAATTCGTCTGTTAGGGTAACAAAGTCGATTGGGTTGTTGCTAACATATACGTTTTGCATCGCTTCAAAAATTGTTTTGTGTGCTTCGCTATAAAAGTCAGCTGTTCTTAATTTTGTCATAATGTTGATGGCAACGTCGACGTCAATAAGGTTACAACCTAAAACAGCTTGTTCTGCTTCTATGTTATTTGGCATAATGCGAGCTGAGATTTTTTTGTTAGATGATTTTGTTTCCATACTATCTCCTTTAAAAACTAATCAGCAAATGGGTCGTGCAAATCTGGCTTTGGTTTTTGCTCTCGTTTTTCTTCGATTTTTGTAAAAATAACTAATCCTATAAAACAAGCAAATAATAACAACGCAATATCAATAACAATTAATACTCCGACTGATATTTGCTTACCTAATAAAAAGTTAATTGCAATAATAGGCACTATGGCTGCTAGCAAAATGATGCCGTATCTTTTGATGTATTTAGTGAAAAATATTTTTGCATCAAACACATCTTGTTGATTAACTTTTTTCTTTTTGTTGTTATTGTTTGCCATTAAGCATTACCTCTCATCTTTTCTCTACCACGAATTGTGTGGTCAAGAGTTTTCTTACGGATACGAACATTTTTTGGTGTAACTTCTAAATATTCGTCATCGCCAATAAACTCGATTGCTTCTTCAAGGCTCATTTGTCTGTGAGGGGTTAATCTTAACGCCTCATCACTACTACTTGAACGCATATTTGAAAGTTGTTTTTTCTTGCAAACGTTAACTACTAAGTCGTCGGCACGGCTGTTTTCACCAACAACCATACCCATATAAATTTCTTCACCTGGACCTACAAACAATGTACCTCTATCTTGTGCATTAAATAGTCCGTATTGAATAGCTGTACCTGTTTCAAAAGCAACAAGTGAGCCGTTTGATCTTCTTTCGATGTCACCTTTGTATGGTTGGTAACTATCAAAAATGTAGTTGATAATACCTTCGCCACGGGTGTCAGTTAAGAATTCACTCTTATAACCGAACAAACCACGTGATGGTATTAAGAATTCCATTCTCATACGATTTGCGTGAGGTGTCATTTGAAGTAGGTCGCCTTTTCTTGTACCCATTTTTGACATTACTGCACCAACGCAATCTTCTGGAACATCTAAAACAAGTTTATCTACTGGTTCACATTTTACGCCATCAATTTCTCTATACAAAACTCTTGGCATACTTACTTGGAACTCATAGCCTTCACGACGCATATTCTCGATTAAGATTGATAAGTGCATTTCACCTCTACCTCTAACGTAGAACGCTTCGGTAGTATTGGCGTCAGAAACTTTAAGTGAAAGGTCTTTGATTGCTTCTTTGTATAATCTATCTCTTAGGTGTCTACTTGTAACAAACTTTCCTTCTTTACCAGCGAAAGGACTGTCGTTTACCATAAAGGTCATTTCTACACTAGGTTCGCTAATTTTAACAAAAGGCAAAGCTTCGACATTGTCTTTGTCACAAATAGTGTCGCCGATTTTTACTTCTTCGCTACCTGCGATACAAACTATATCACCTGCAACAGCAACTTGATCTTGCGCTCTTTTTAAACCTTCGAATTTTAGTATTGCAGAAACTTTTGATTTGATATTTTTTTCTTCGTCGTTATAGTTAACGATTGTTACTGCTTGGTTAAGGTTTACTGTACCTCTTTCAATTTTGCCGATAGCAATTTTACCAACATACTCATTTACTTCTGTATTACTAACAAGCATTTGGAATGGTGCATTTGGGTCGCCTGTTGGTGAAGGTATATAATTGATGATTGTATCAAGCAAAGGTTTCATATCTTGGCTTTCTTCTGTTGGAGAAAGACTAGCAATACCTCTACGAGCTGATGCGTAGATGATTGGGCTATCTAACTGTTCACTAGTAGCATCAAGTTCTAATAATAGTTCTAACACTTCGTCTGCTACTTCATCAAGTCTTGCATCAGGACGGTCAATTTTGTTGATAACGATAATTATTTTTAAGTTTAGTTCAAGAGCTTTTTGCAAAACAAATCTTGTTTGTGGCATTGGGCCTTCAAACGCATCAACCACAAGCAATACACCTTCTGCCATTTTTAATACACGTTCTACTTCACCACCAAAGTCTGCGTGTCCTGGGGTGTCAACAACGTTGATTTTGTAACCGTTATACATAAGGGCTGCATTCTTTGCTAAAATTGTTATGCCACGCTCGCGTTCTAGTGCGTTATTGTCCATTACTCTGTCTGTTACTTCTTGGTGTTCTCTAAATACGCCACCTTGTTTTAATAATTCGTTTACTAGCGATGTCTTACCATGGTCAACGTGGGCTATTATCGCTACATTTTTTATTTTTGTATCCACTTTTATCTTCTCCGTATAATCTATTAGTTTTAATGTTTTTTGTGTTGTTTTACTTTTTTTACAGTTATTCTTACTGCAAAGTAAATTGCAACTACTCCTACTGCACTACATAATGACACTACATACCACATTGTAGGCTTTGCAGTTATTCTTGATAATGTAATTGTTGTTGAAGGGTCTGTTATGTTCCAAGTGTGAACATAATAGTTACCTTGTCTTGACACCTTGCCATTGCTATGGACACGTTTGTAAGGTGTTATAAATTTGTAAACTAAATTTGTATCTTCTAGTGTAAAGTCACCTCTACAAATAGAAGCGAATT
>JAZRTN010000094.1:0-7406 GCA_045652045.1 Clostridia bacterium | reverse complement strand
ATTTTTTAATATCGGAAAATTGCTTAAAAAATCACTTAAAAATTTTCAAATAAACCATTGACAAATATAGTGTTATTTGCTAAAATTGTCAGTGTCATAAAATAAGTAGTTATGCTCAGTTTTTGGGCATAATTTATTTGTAAGGACACAAAAGGATCTTTTTATATGCTGACAAAGACACAAAAAGATTTAACCAAACTTATTAATAACTCTTCAAAACTTATCGGAACGCGTCAAGTTTTAAAGGCTATTATAAACGGCACTATTGCAAAAGTGATTATCGCTACCAATATTGATGAAGTGCTTTTTAGTAAGCTTAAATCTGAGTGCTCTAACTATAACATTCCAATGGTTAGAGAATTCTCAAAACACGAGCTTGGAAAAATGTGCAACATTGATGTAGATTGCGCAGTGATAGGAATTTTAAAGTAATTGTGCGATATGAATTTCCTGCGGGGTTGCAACGGTAAATTCATCCATTCTTTTAAGGAGGAAAAAACATGCCTACAATAAATCAATTAGTTAGGTCAGGAAGAAAGAAAATAGAGAAGAAGTCTAAAACACCTATTTTGGAACAATCTCCACAAAAACGTGGTGTTTGTCTAAACGTTACTACAACTTCTCCTAAAAAACCAAACTCAGCTTTAAGAAAAATCGCAAGAGTTCGTTTGTCTTCTGGTGCAGAAGGTACAACTTATATTCCTGGTGAAGGTCACAACCTTCAAGAACACAGTGTTGTATTGATTCGTGGTGGTAAAGTTAAAGACTTACCAGGTGTTCGTTACCATATCGTTCGTGGTACACTTGACACAGCAGGTGTTGCTAAGCGTAAGCAAGCAAGATCTAAGTATGGCGCTAAAAAGCCTAAGTAATCGAATTTTAATTTGATTCATTGGATGAATAATCATTGTAATATTTTATAAGGAGGAAAAACCAAATGCCAAGAAGAAAGTGTTCTGTTAAAAGAGAAGTTTTACCAGATCCAATCTACAACTCAACTGTTGTAACAAAACTTATCAATCAAGTTATGTTGGATGGTAAAAGAGGTATTGCTCAAAACATCGTATATGATGCTTTTAATATAATCAAAGAAAAAACTGGTGAAGAAGCTATGACAGTTTTCAACCAAGCTATCGAAAACATCAAACCAGTTTTAGAAACTAAGGCAAGACGTGTTGGTGGTGCTACTTACCAAGTTCCTATGGAAATTAGACCTGACCGTCGTCAAACACTTGCTATCCGTTGGTTAGTTATGTTTGCTAGAAAACGTGGTGGCGAAAAGAACATGAACAAAAAACTTGCTGCAGAACTTCTTGATGCTTACAACAACGCTGGTGGCGCTGTAAAACGTAAAGAAGAAATGCACAGAATGGCTGAAGCTAACAAAGCTTTTGCACACTACAAGTGGTAAAATTTTTAAAGGAGTAAAGATATATGCCTAGACAATATCCATTAGAAAAATATAGAAATATTGGTATTATGGCTCACATCGACGCTGGTAAAACAACTACCACTGAGAGAATTTTGTACTACACTGGTCGTAACCACAAAATTGGTGAAACTCACGATGGTAGTGCAACAATTGACTGGATGGTTCAAGAGCAAGAAAGAGGTATCACTATTACTAGTGCTTGTACTACTTGCCGTTGGAAAGACCATACAATCAATATTATCGATACACCAGGACACGTTGACTTCACAGTAGAAGTTGAACGTAGTCTTAAAGTTCTTGACGGTGCAGTTGCAGTTTTCTGTGCTCGTGGTGGTGTTCAACCACAATCAGAAACTGTTTGGCGTCAAGCTAACAAATACAAAGTACCAAGAATGGCTTATGTAAACAAGATGGACATCAACGATGCTAACTTCTTCCGTGCTGTAAAAATGATGAAAGAGCGTTTAAAAGCTAACGCTGTTCCTATCCAATTACCTATCGGTGAAGCTAATACATTCAAAGGTGTTATTGACCTTGTTGAAATGAATGCTACTATCTACAAAGATGACCTTGGTAAAGAATTTGACGTTACAGAAATCCCAGCTGATATGAAAGAAATCGCTGACAAATATCGTAACGAACTTATCGAATGTGTTGCTGAAACAGACGACGCATTATTAGAAAAATATTTCAGTGGTGAAGAACTTACCATTGAAGAAATCCAAAAAGGTATCAGAACAGCTACATTAAATCTTACAATGACTCCTGTATGCTGTGGTACATCTTTCAAAAACAAAGGTGTTCAAAAACTTCTAGATGCTATCGTAGCTTATATGCCTTCTCCAATTGACGTTCCAAACATCAAAGGTACAATCCCTGGAACAGATAAAGAAGAAGAAAGAGAATCAAGCGACACAGCTCCATTCTCAGGTCTTGCATTTAAAGTTGCTACTGACCCTTATGTTGGTAAAATCACATTCTTCCGCGTTTATAGTGGTAAATTAGAAGCTGGTTCTTATGTATACAACTCAACAAAAGATACAAAAGAAAGAATCGGTCGTCTTCTAAAAATGCACGCTAACAACCGTGAAGATGTTAACGAAGTATACGCTGGTGATATCGCTGCTATCGTTGGTCTTAAAGATACAACAACAGGTGATACACTTTGTGCAGAAAACAAACCTATCGTGTTAGAAAGTATGGAATTCCCAGAGCCAGTTATCAAAGTTGCAGTAGAACCTGCTACAAAACTTGCTCAAGAAAAAATGGTTAACGCATTAATCAAACTTGCAGAAGAAGACCCAACTTTCAAAACATACACAGACCAAGAAACTGGTCAAACAATCATCGCTGGTATGGGTGAGCTTCACCTAGACATCATCGTTGACCGTCTAAGACGTGAATTCAAAGTTGATGTTAA
This sequence comes from Clostridia bacterium, assembly GCA_045652045.1. Classification (GTDB taxonomy): domain Bacteria; phylum Bacillota; class Clostridia; order Christensenellales; family UBA1242; genus CAKVLS01. The sequence goes on along the minus strand of JAZRTN010000094.1, from coordinate 4,554 downwards.
CGTAGGTCGTCCACAAGTTAGTTACCGTGAAACTATCCGTAAAGCTGTTAAAGCCGAAGGTAAATATATCCGTCAATCAGGTGGTAAAGGTCAATACGGTCACTGCTGGATTACTATGGAACCATTGGAAAGAGGCAAAGGATACGAATTCGAAGACAAAATCGTTGGTGGTGCTATTCCAAAAGAATATATCCAACCTATTAACAACGGTATCATCGAAGCTAAACAAAATGGTATCTTAGCTGGTTACGAAACAATGGACTTCAAAGTAACATTGTTCGACGGTTCTTACCACGATGTCGACTCTTCTGAAATGGCGTTCAAGATTGCTGGTTCTATGGCATTTAAAGCAGCAGCTCAAATGGCTGATCCAGTTATCCTAGAACCTATCATGAAGGTTCAAGTAGAACTTCCTGACGAATACCTAGGTAACGTTATGGGTAACCTAACTAGCCGTCGTGGTATGCTTCAAGGAACAGAATCTGTTGCTGGTGGCACTATCATCAACGCAGAAGTTCCATTGTCAGAAATGTTCGGTTACGCTACTGACTTGCGTTCAAGCACACAAGGTAGAGGTAACTTCAATATGGAATTCTCTCACTATGCAGAAGTTCCAAAGTTCGTTGCAGATAAAATCATCGGCGACAGAGCAAAAAAATAGTCTAATTTTAGACAAAATAAATATGTAAAAATTGTTTGCAAAAGTTTTTATATTTGGTATAATACAATTGTTAAACTAATAAACAGGTTAATAACCCATTATTATTTTTAGGAGGAATTTAAATTATGGCAAAAGCTAAATTTGATAGAAGCAAGCCACACGTTAACATCGGCACAATCGGCCACGTTGACCATGGTAAAACTACTTTAACAGCAGCTATCACTATGTGGTCTGCAGCAAAGGGTTTTGCAGAAAAAATGAAATATGAAGATATCGATAAGGCTCCAGAAGAAAGAGCTAGAGGTATCACAATCAACACTTCACACGTTGAATACGAAACAGCAGCTCGTCACTATGCTCACGTTGACTGCCCAGGACACGCAGACTACGTTAAAAACATGATCACTGGTGCTGCTCAAATGGACGGCGCTATCCTAGTTGTTGCTGCAACTGATGGTCCAATGCCACAAACAAGAGAACACATCCTTCTTGCTCGTCAAGTAGGTGTTCCATACATCGTTGTATTCATGAACAAAGTTGACCAAGTAGACGATCCAGAACTACTTGAACTTGTTGAAATGGAAATCCGTGACATCTTAACTGAGTACGGCTTCCCAGGAGACAAAACTCCAATCGTTAAAGGTTCAGCTCTTAAAGCTCTTGAAGCTGCTCAAGCTGGTAACCCAGATGACGCTGCTTGCGCTTGCATCGCAGAACTTCTAGATGCAGTTGACTCTTACATCCCAGAACCACAACGTGCTACTGATCAACCATTCCTAATGCCAGTTGAAGACGTATTCACAATCACTGGTCGTGGTACAGTTGCTACTGGTAGAGTAGAACGTGGTATTGTTAAAGTTAACGATACAGTTGAAATCGTTGGTATGAAAGCTGACGGTAAACAAACAGTTGTTACTGGCGTTGAAATGTTCAGAAAACTTCTTGACCAAGCTCAAGCTGGTGATAACATTGGTGTACTTCTTCGTGGTATCCAAAGAACAGAAATCGAAAGAGGTCAAGTTCTTGCAAAACCTGCAACAATCAAACCTCACACTAAATTCACTGCCGAAGTTTACGTATTGAAGAAAGAAGAAGGCGGACGTCACACTCCATTCTTCAACGGCTACCGTCCACAATTCTATTTCAGAACTACTGACGTTACTGGTACAATCGAACTTCCAAAAGGCGTTGAAATGGTTATGCCTGGCGACAACATCAGCATGACAATCTCTCTAATCACACCTATCGCTATCGAACAAGGTCTTCGTTTCGCTATCCGTGAAGGTGGTAGAACAGTTGGTTCAGGCGTTGTTGCTTCAATCATCGAATAATTTTAATTTTAAAAATCGTGTCCCTAAAAGACACGATTTTTTTTATTTACTAATATCTTAAAACATATTGACTAATTTTATATTGTTGGTATGTTTTGTCATAAATAACTAGACTAATTTTATTTAGTTGTTTATAATAACAAAGTATAATTAATTTATACAAAATTTATAAAAGGAAAAAGGTAATCAAAATGCAAGAAAGAAAGATAATTTATAGTGCAACCAAGCCTACCGGTAAACTTACCTTAGGCAACTACATTGGAGCTATAAAGTTATGGCAAGAGATGCAACAAAACTATGATTGTTATTTTTGCGTAGCAGATTTGCATTCTTTAACTATCGATATGGATAGAGAAGAACTAAACGAAAACATTTATAGCCAAATTGCAACTTTCCTAGCTTTTGGCATAGATCCAAACAAGAGTGTTTTGTATGTTCAATCTCACGTAAAAGAACATGCCGAATTGGGTTGGATTATGAATTGTCAAACTCACTTTGGCGAAGCAAGTCGTATGACTCAATTTAAAGATGCTATGGCAAAAGGTAAAGAAAAAATCAGTGTTGGTTTATTTGCTTATCCTATGCTTATGGCAGCAGATATTCTGCTATATGACGCAAGCTATGTTCCTGTTGGTAAAGATCAACTTCAACACGTAGAAATTTGCCGAGATGTTGCAATTAGATTTAACAATAAATATGGCGAAACTTTTGTAATACCAGAAGGCATTATGCCAAAAAGCGGCGCAAAAATTATGGGGCTACTTAACCCATCTAAAAAAATGGCTAAGTCTGGCGACAATGATAATGACGTTATCTATATTGAAGATGAAGATGATGTTATTCGTAAAAAGTTTAAAAGAGCAGTCACAGATAGTGACAACTCAATTAAATTTAGCGAAGATAAGCCTGGCGTATCAAACTTATTAACAATTTATGCTACTATGAAAAATATCACAATCGAACAAGCCGAAAAACACTTTGAAGGTTGTGGTTATGGCCATCTAAAAACTGAAACAGCAGAGGCTGTAATTGAGGTTTTAGCGCCTGTAAGAGCTCGTATAAAAGAGTTAAAAGCCGATCGCGAGTATTTAATCAAAGTAGCAAAAGATGGCGCAGAGCGTGCAAGAAAGGTCGCACAAGCCAAGCTTAAACAAGTTTATGACAAATTAGGACTAGTTACACTATAATAAAAAAATAAAACAACCTAAGTTTTAGGTTGTTTTTTTGTTCTTATGTATTTTAAATTAGAATAATCTATTTGAGCAGCCACAGCTGTTACAAGTGTTGCAGCCGCAACTATTGTTGTTGCCAAGTCCACCCAAAGCAAGTAAAAGCAGTAATAAAAAGTTTGTGTTAGTGTTAAGGTCTGTATCGGTAGCACTTGTAAATATAGAAATCAATAACACTAGTATGATATACATTGAATAATCCATGCTATCCTCCAAAAACAACAAAAAATTGTTTTAATAGATGTTTTGTATCAAAATTCGTTAGATTAAGTATTTTGAATAAAAATATTACATTAATATAATTAAAATACATTAATAATATATTAACTTTGGGGGAATATTATGCAAAATAATAAAATAATGAACTTAGATGAAAAAACTCTACAAAACTTGCAGTATTATATGCCAGAAAATCACTTTTTGCAACAACTTGCCAATTTTTTTAGTGTGTTTTCAGATAGTACTAGACTAAAAATTTTATCAGCGCTTGCAGTTAGTCAAATGTGTGTAAATGATATCTCAGTATCTCTTAACCTAAACCAAACAACAGTGAGCCATCAGCTTAAACTTTTAAAAAGTATCGGAGCAGTCAAAGATAAAAGAGAAGGAAAAATTATCTTTTACAGCATTGCCAACAACACTATACACGATGTTATGCTAAATGGTGTAGACTATTTATTAAAAGATGCCTAAAAACCTGTCAAACTTTGTCGAATAATGTAGTATATAAAGAAACTTGTTGGTATATGTTGATTTTTGTTTAAAGCATATGATAAAGTTGCCTTATATTAACAAAAGAAGGCTTAAATTATGTGGTTGGACGATATTGACGCAAATGTCTTTAATCCTTATGACAAAAAATTTAATTATTATATGTCAATAGAGCATATTGCACGATACTTATACGCAAAAGATTTAGTTCAAACTCTACACTGTTCAAAAGTTCTAGATGCTAGTTGTGGCAATGGTTACGGTACAGAAATTATATCGTCAGTGGCAGACTTTGTGTATGGCATAGATATGCGAAAAAGGTTATTAACATCTGCTATCAAAAACTCACAAATGCGAAATTTGCAAAACATAGACTATTCCTATTGTAACCTGATGTCTACAAAATTACACTTGCCAGAAGATAACTTTGACTTAATTGTCTGTTACGAAATATTAGCTCTGCTTAAAAACCAAGTTGATGTATTAAAAGCTTTTTATAATAAACTCAACCCTAACGGTTATTTGTTGTTGGCAGTGCCAAATTATTTATATCAAGACAATAAAGATATAAAAGGCCATAGAAACATCTATTCTAAACAAACAATAATAGATTTGTTGCAGC
>JAZRTN010000093.1:0-8901 GCA_045652045.1 Clostridia bacterium | reverse complement strand
GGGGAAAATTAGTTTTTAATAAAAAAATACAGGATGCTCGAAACTTAATTCGTCCTTGTCCTGTATATTGTTATGATATCACAATAGATTACTATTGTTAATAGTAGTGGTTATAAGAGTATATAATATATAATATTATTTTATATTATTAACATCTATATATTGTGGGTCGTGCTCAGCAGGAACTACTTCCCAAAATAATGCGTTAGCATCTCCACCAACAATTTTGTCAACAGATACTTTAAAGTAAGTTGCTTTGCCTTGGGCAAGAAGATTCCCCTCTTCGTCTTCGATAAAGCCCTCGCCTATAAACAATCTAGAACTGTCTTGTGTGATTTTGCCTACAACTTTTAGAGGCTTATTTAGTGGAACGGGTTTTCTGTACTTAATGTTTAAGTCTGTTGTTACACCCCACATATCTGGGTCATCTATTTGTATAGCCCTACCGATAGCTTCGTCAAGTAACGCCCCTATAAGCCCACCATGCATACGGTTTGGGTAACTTTGGTGTTCGTCTAGGCCCTTGGTTAAACCTACAACATAATTCCCTTCTATTTGATAAAACTCAGCTTTTAGCGAATAGTCGTTTTTGATACCACACACAACACACATATCTGAGTTGGGCTGTTTATTTAATACTTTGTATTGCATATTTACCTCCAAAGATACTTAATTATATTAAATTTTGTTTTTTTTGTAAAATGCTGGTGGTTAAAATAACATTTAACATTGCACATTTTTTTGATTTGGTGTATATTAAAAGTGTTATAAGGATTATATTATGAAAGCAAAACAACCAAAAGAAAAAAAAGTTAATAAATTAAAAGGCTATAAAGGTTTAAGAAAGCTTATACCCTTTTACAAAAGATATAGCGGACTGTTTGTTTTGACAATTTTGTTTTTGGTATTGTCTGCTGTGGCTGGGTTTTTTAACCCAATATTTAAAGCAGAGATACTTGCAAGATTGACAGATGGCAAGTTTAATTCTGCACTTATTGCCTGTGCCCTTTTAATTGGCATACGAATTGTTGTTTCTATATTCAACTATTTACACAATGTGTATTATGTTAAGATGGATAGTAAAGTTGTGTTTGATATCAAAAACACTTTAATAACAGCCATAACAAAAGTTAAAATGTCTAAAAACGACCAAACAAACAATGGTGTGTATATAGAAAGACTTAACCAAGACGCAGACAAATGCTCTGATGTATTAATTGATATTATGTCTGTTATGCTTGATGTAATAAGTAACATAGGCTTTTTGATATACATTGCCTTTCTTGATTATAGGTTTTTCTTAATACTACTTGTATATGTAGTTGTATTATGGATATTTGATAGCAAAAAAGAAAGAGTTTGGTACAAACAAAGAAAACATTTTAGAGAAAAACGCGACATATCAACTGGCGCATTTAATGAACAAATTAGAAGCCTTAGAGATTTAAAAAGTCTTAACATAAGCAAATCAACCATTAAAGACTCTGATGACAAATTCCAAGATGCGTTACAAATAAATATTAAATCTCGTGTAACAAGAAGAAACTTTGTTGTTGCAAAAGATATTGTTGCAGGCATATTTGAAGTAGGATTTTTAGTATTAGGTATTTTGTTTATTAAAGAAAAATGGATTTCCCTAACTTCATTCTTAGTTATATATATGTATCATGGCAACATTCGTAACTTAACTAGCTACTTTGCAGCAATCAAACAGTACGCAATAGAAGGCGAACTTGCAGCACAACGTATTTTTGAAGTAATTAACGATTTCCCAAAAGAACAATTTGGCGATACCGTTTTAGAAAACTCACAAGGCTTAGTCGAATTCAAAGATGTAACATTTGCATACGAAGAAGGCAAAACCGTACTTGAAAATATCTCACTTACTTTTGAGCCACACAAGACAACAGCAATTGTTGGTAAGAGTGGTAGTGGTAAGAGCACAATATTGTCTTTAATCAACAAGCTATATGATGTAGAGCAAGGCGAAATACTTTTAGATAATATCAACATCAATGCCCTAACAGAAGACAGCCTAAGAAACAATGTAGGCGTTGTAACACAAGCTCCATATATATTCAACAGAACTATTAGAGAAAACTTAGCGTTTATCAACCCACAAGCGACCGAAGAAGAAATGATAAGCGCACTAAAACGAGCTCAGATATACGACTTTATCAAAACACTTGGCAACGGCCTTGACAGCAAAGTTGGTGAAAATGGTGTTATGCTATCTGGTGGCCAAAAACAAAGACTGGCAATTGCAAGAATACTATTAAAAAACAGCCCTGTAATAGTGTTAGATGAGGCGACAAGCGCCCTAGATAACGAAAGCCAAGGCAATATTGTTGAAGCCATAGACGCCTTAAAGAGCGACCACACAATCATAATTGTAGCACACAGACTATCTACAATTGTAGATGCAGACACTATTGTTGTATTAGACGGTGGCAAGGTAGCTGACCAAGGAACTCACAAACAATTGTTTAAGCGTTGCAAACTATATAGAGAACTATATAAGAGCGAAGAAACAGCCGACCAACTAACCCAAGCTATGACACTTAACGAACAAAAAATAGAAAACTTATAAAAATAACGGGCTCGGTAACGGTTACCCCTTTTGATGCTAATAAAAAAAATGGTCAATACGTTTTGACCATTTTTTTATTAATTTAATAACACTTATTTTTTGGACCCAATAAGGCCTTAACATTATTGGTTATAAAAATATTTATATTACAGATATTTCTTTATTTTTTTAAGAATTAAACCATAGTTTTTATCTTGCTCCAATTCTTTTTCGCTTATCCATTTAAAATTTCTAATTTCGTTTTTGTCTATTTCTACATCTTCTTCATCATCAACAAAAAATATATATCTGAAATCAAAATGCAAATGTTCTGGCATATTAACCCTAGAATTGTAAGGGATAGTGTGAATATCAATATCTATTGGCACAAGCTCGTTTTCAAATATTGTTTTTGTTGAAAAATCTTTTATGCCAGTCTCTTCAACAACTTCATTTTTTGCCGTTTCTAATGTGGATTTATGTTGAAGCTCGCAATGTCCACCTGCATAAAGATACATTTGCAAGTCTTTATGCCATAGCACTAAAAATCTTTTAGTATTTTGGGAATAAATAAACGCCCCAGCAGTTAAGTGCCCTAATGCATTATTCCAATCACACATCATATTGTCGTTTGTGCCATTAAGATACACAACCAACTTTTGCAATCTTTTAGTTTCTTCTGGAAATATATTTAAATACTCTTTTATTATTATATTAATATCTTCTTTTTTCATATTTTTTAGCATCTCCATTGCAATATTTATTATAGCACAAAATATAAAACTTGTAGCTGTTTAAATAAAGAAATAAAATCTAAATTTTTTTGCTAAGCGTTGTATGTTTTTATCATTTTTATGTCAATACCCTTCCGTAGTATAAAGTATAAAAAAAAGAGTTAGTAAATAATTACTAGCTCTTTTATTCTACTAATTTTAAAATTAACCAAGCCTGTGCGTTTTATTTTTATAAAATTGCAAATGAAAGCCCACACAAAATTAGTAATGATACTGCGTCAATAATTGTTGTGATAAATGGGCTTGCCATAACTGCTGGGTCTAGTTTGCATTTTTTTGCAATCAAAGGAAGGGCACTTCCTACCATTTTAGAAATAGTTATTGTAATAAACATTGCAAGACAAATAACACCAGAAACTAAATAACCTTGTGGTTGTTTATACACGCCATCAAGATAAAGTATTTTGAAAAAGCACAATACAGAAAGTGTTAAGCCCAACATAACAGCTAAGCGAATTTCTTTCCAAATAACTTTAATAATATCTTTAAACGATATTTCATCTAGCGCTATACCACGAATAATAGTTGCAGACGCTTGGCCACCTGCGTTACCACCTGTACCCATTATCATAGGAATACACGCTGTCAAAATTATGCCATAAGCTGATTGGCTAAGCAAGTTTTCGTTATGAGTAATAATTAGGCTTGTTATTGTTGAAGATAACATAAGCAAAGCAAGCCAAGGCACACGGTTTAGCCATAGTTTAAAAATGCTAGTTTTTAGATATGGCTTGTCGTTTGGTGCAACCGCCGCCATTTTTGAGATGTCTTCGGTCGCCTCTTCTTCGATAATTTCCATAACGTCGTCTACGGTTACGATACCTACAAGGCGACTTTCTTTATCAACTATTGGCAAAACAAGTATGTCATATTTTTTAAATGTTTGCGCTACTTGTTCTTGGTCGGTTGATGTTGTTTCAAACACAACATTGTCTTCCATTAAGTCTGTAACTAATGTTTCAGGTGATGCAAGTAAAATATCTTTAATTGTAAGCACACCTTTTAGCACTCTGCGTGGGCCTGTTACGTAAAGCACGTTAATTGTCTCCACGTCTTTGCCTATCTTTCTTATTCTTTCTAAGGCTTTTGCTACGGTGTAGTCTTCTTTTAAATCGACATACTCAGTGGTCATTATAGAGCCGGCTGTGTCTTCTTCATATTTCAAAAATTTATTGATTGTTTTTCTTGTTTGTGGAGTTGAGTTTTTTAGTACCTTTTCTACAAGGTTTGCAGGCATCTCTTCGATAAAGTCAACTGCGTCGTCAATATACATATCTTCAATCAAATATGCAAGGTCTTTATCTGATAGTGTTGCTGTTAAGTTCTCTTGAACTTTGCTATCGGCATAACTAAATACATCTGCCCCTATATCTTTTGGAAGTAGTTTAAACACTTTTAATAATACCGACGGATTTTCTATCTCTTCTAAAAACTCTGCAATATCAGGCACAAGCATGTCTTGTAGCATAGTTTTTACTTTTGAATAGTCTTTGTTGTCTAGTAAGTCAATTAGTTCTTCTGCCATAGATTAATCCTCCTTAATGTATTATAAAAATTTGTTTTTACTTATCTCAAAGCACTCCATAAAATAAAAATTATCAATGCAACTCATTTCAATATATGTTTAATATCGCTCTGATGCACACTGACATAAAAATAAAAAAGTTAATGGTTTTTATTCCGTTAACTTTTTTAAGATAATTTATAGTAACACGCAAAAAATAACTAGTCAATAGAAAATTTTTTATTTTTAAAAATTTTTTTATAAAATTTTTCAATTTATAGTTTTGGTTGCATATTGTCTTATTAATTGTTTAACTTTGTCAAATTTTTGTTGATCAAACTCATACTCGCCCCTTGGCTTTACAAAGTTTATCGAACCTCTTTTTTCGTTTTCATATCTTGGTATAAGCTGTATGTGATAGTGGTTCATAGGACCATCTGCCATTGTGCACAAATACACCCTAACACAGCCATAAACTTGTTTAATAATACCCATATAAGCCTTTGCAAAACGTATCAGCTTTTCATTAATGCAATCAGGAGCTTCCAACATATCGTGATAATGAGTTTTGGTAGAAATCATCATATGTCCCTTAGCTCTTGGATTAGGCACAAACAAACACTCTATATCATCATCTTCGTATGTAAGCAAATTGCTACTATCACCATATAAAGCGCCATCTGTTGCCCTATCAAAACAAGTTGGACAAACTCCCATATCAGTTAATTCCCCAGGCGTTAACTTTTTTAATTTCTCAACATCAAGTTTTGTCAAATCTAATTTGTATTCCATAAACAAACCCTTCCTAAGTTTTTGACACTTAAAAAACATTAACCGTTCAAAACTTCTTTTAATGTAATCTTTATATCTTGCTCCACTTCACGAACATCTTGTACATAAAACATTTTTAGCAGTAGTCGATATAAAATATTCGCCACCCTTTTTGTTTCAGGGTTATTAAACATTTTTACGCAACCCCAATTCTCAATGGTTTTTATATAAGCCCCTATCCAATATTTAAAATATCTAACAGAAATTTGTTCCTCTAAAACCTTTACAAATACCTCTTGAATCGCTCCGTAATTAACTATTGCTTCACTATAATCAACGTTGATAGCATATGATTTAATTTCTTTTTCAGAAAGGCCACACTCTAACATTCTTTCATAAACGTCTTCGTCTTGGAAGTCTAAATCTACTTCATACTCTCTATTCTCTCGACTTTCCACAATTCCGGCACAAACAATCTCTATGAAACCAAATGAAACCTGCAATGTTTTTTCTTTTAATTGTTTAATTTCAAGGTCACAAGTTTTATTTGTTTCTGCAAAATCAAAATAAACTGATTTTGCCTCTACACCATAAAATACCAGCTTCAATTCTTTACCTTTATATTCATCATTTTGAACTTCAAGGTTAATATAAATTGAATTATCTATTAAATCTGTTGCATCTTCATACTCTTTAATTTTAACCTTTAATATTCCACCAACATCTTTTTTTATAACATTGCTATATCCAACAATAAATTTTTTATAATCATTGTCTGTATGTCTTTTATATTTTGAAGACTTACCATACATAATCTCAAGGTCTCCAGCTTTATTTATTTCTACGCTAGGGCAATTAGAATACTCATGGCAAAAACCTAACAGCCATACAGGTTCAAAAGGAACATCAACTACACATGTTGATCCATCTAAATATTCAACACAAACAACGTCAACAAAGCATCTTCCTTCAATCCAGTCTTTTAAACTTTCTTCACAACATTCACATTCTTCAATATCTTCCGGTGGTGGAGGTGGTGGGAATTGAGAACATTCTTCTTCACAACATTCACATTCACAATCCAAACATTCTACTTCAATTCCAAGTTTAGAACATGCTTGATAAAAACTATCTGCGCAAGCAATAGAACTTAAAGCTTCCTTAGAAATTTTAATAAAACCATCTTGTGATATTAATCCCCCGACTTTGCTTTTTGATACTTCTTTTATGCTGATATCTAAAATGTCTTTTGATTGAATTTCAAAACAATAGTCAGTATAACTACCAACCAATACCCTCTTAATGTTTTTTAAATCATTTTTTGTTATTTCCATAAACCCCTCCAAAATTTTTTTGTTTTTATTATTATTGCATATCAAAAAAAATTTTTAAAGCAAGTTGCGATATATTGTTTGTTTTATTTAAATTTTCTATAAATACATTCCTTGTATTAAATTTTCGCTTTGCATAATTTTATGTATTTTGTTCATAACTGGTTTTTTGTGTGCGTTCCAACTAGGGGCTATTAACAAATCTTTTGGAGCGTCCCCTGTTATTCTGTGCACCACAATATCTTTTCTTAAATGCGTTAGTATGTATATCACTTTATCTATATATTCATCTACATCTAACTCTTTGTATTCGCCATTTTTATACATGCTGGCAAGTTTAGTCCCTTTTATTACATATGTAGAATGTATCTTTATACCCTTAATATCTTGCCTGTTTACAAATTTAACAATGTTCGATATATCATCTGCCTTTTCTTCTGGCAATCCTACCATAACATGGCATACAACATCAATGTCGTATTTTCTCAAAACCTTTACAGCGTTTTCAAAATCTACGTTTGAATATCCCCTATTAATAAGCTTGCCCACATCTTCATTTACTGTCTGCAATCCAAGTTCAACCCATACATATAAACCTCTTTGCTTGTAACTAGCAATTAGCTTTGCGATGTCTTCGTCAATACAGTCTGGCCTTGTCGCAATGGCAAGGGCAACAATCTTGTCTGATACAAGGCACTCATCATATTTAGTTTTTAGGTTTTCCACTTTGTCATAAGTATTAGTAAAATTTTGAAAATAAACAACAAATTTATTTGCCCTCTCAGCCCTGTAACCTTCTAAATGACTTAATACTTGTTCCCTAACACTTCCGGGCTTTGTACCTTCGCCAGAGCCTTTATCTCCACAAAATATGCATCCTCCACAGCCACACTTGCCATCTCTATTTGGACAAGTAAAGCCGCCGTCAACACTTATCTTTAAAACCCTTTCTCCAAACTTATCTTTCAAAAATTTGTTTATAGTATAATATCTTTCCACAAATACCCTCAATAAATTATTAACACCTACATTATACCATAAGTTACAAATTTACAAAACAATAACACAAATGTCGCCTAAAAACCCTATACTTATTATAAAAAACATCAAAAACCCATTAAAAATATATAAAAAAGTTAAAAATAATATTGACAAACAAAACTTCAATTTGCTATAATAACGAAGTCACAAGTAAATATACTTATTTTTGGAGGTTTGGCTGAGCGGTCGAAAGCGGCGGTCTTGAAAACCGTTGATGTGATGAGCATCCTGGGGTTCGAATCCCTAAGCCTCCGCCATTTGGGACCCAGTTGAACCGGGTCTCTTTTATTTTTTTTATTACAAATACAAAAGGTGATAACAAACATGACAACTGAATTATTAATTTCAATAATTGGTGCCGGAGCTGCTTTAATCGGCGCAGTGTTTTCAACAATTTCAATTATTCTAACAAATAAAAACAATCAAAAAATAAAATGGTTAGACAACTCAAAAGAAGTTAAACAAGATATCGCCAATAAGAGATATGCAATTTATGACAATATAATACATTATATCAACTCATATTATGACACAACACCTTACTTTCAACACAACTACAAAAAATGCCAAGCCCATTTATTACATATTGAATCAAATAGGCTAAAAAATAAAGCATCTATCGAATCAGAATTAAAAAAGATTCAGAAGTTAAGTTTGCAATATTTTTACCTAGACAAAAAAACTTATTGGAACTTAAAATACGCCGAAGAATATATTATGCAAGTTTTAAAATATATTAACAAACATGATATTGAGAATTTTAATTTGTTCTCATACTTTGTGTATAAAGATTTATGGGTATATATTTTAATTATAGCTAAAAATGTTAATAAGTTCATATCAAGTCACGATTTACTTAAATTTCAACCATCAAAAAACTTTAACTATAAG
>JAZRTN010000092.1:0-1764 GCA_045652045.1 Clostridia bacterium | reverse complement strand
GGATGCTATGATATTTACTGTAGGCAGGTAGGTACCTTTTGCAAATCTCGAAATCATTCTCGCGTCAATCTGTGATATCATTTTTTTGAGTTTGGCTTTCTGTTTTTCGACATTGCTACCAATGCCGAAGTTAACTTCATCAGAAAAGTTACAGTTGTGTGAAACTATATAACCAGATTCTATTTTAATTAAAAAATTGTTATATGGCGCTGCTTCTATAACATCATAATATTGTTTAGGCTCGGCAAGCTCTATCTTTTTAATACTCTTAATTTTCATTTTTGAGCTCCCAAGTTAAATTATCTATAATATATTTAAATTTATTATATAAACGATCTGTATATGTTTTATTTTCTATTGCTCTAAAAGTGCTATTACCTACAGCAAATCCTCTTGTATTAAGCTCTTCTATTAAGCTTTTTCTACAATCATAGGTCTTACCTTCAAAGTAATAGCTTTTTGTTGCATGACCGTTTTTTCCACCACTTACTTTATAACCACAACCATACATATTATTATTTTCACCTGAAGCGAGCTGTGATTTTTGTTGTTTATATGCAATAGGATCTTTTATATGCTTTTTACGTTTAACTGTCATACCGAGTCTATAACCCTCAGGTATTTGAGCTTCTTTTTCTATATACTTTGTTTCTATACCATTTGTTATGGCTTTTTTACCGGTATTTCCACCTGTATATATTTTAGGCGGCTTAAGCTTACACATTCCATAGTTCCAAGGTCTACCTGTTTTACGTATTCCTGGGTTGTCTATTTTCATATGTTCGCTCCATAGCTTACGTAATAGCGCATAATCTTCGGGGGTAATTTCAAAATCACGTTTTGTTTTACCCTTTGGGTGCACCATCATATTCCAAGCATTTACAAGTGGACGACAAGTCGGAAAATCTAATGCAAGAAGTTTGTGAGCAATAAAGTGTTCTTCGGCAGTTAGCCTAATAATGTTTGGATGCTTTGCTTTTGTATTGCCTTTACCACCAAAACATTTAGGAATTATGTGATGGCCTTCAAAATACTGGTCTTTCGGTAAGCCCCATTGACCGCGTTTTTGTATAATATTATTAATAAACTCCCAGTAACTTCCATATTGGATGTCCGCAAGCTCGTCGGTTTCTACTAGATATTGAGCTTCTTTATATATACCGTCTTTTAATAAAAATCTGTGATTAGCAGTACACTTAATAATGCTTCCATCTTCTAGCTCTATCTGGTATTCTAGATTTGTTTTTATTGTAGGTTTAGCTGTACAAGCATCACTAATAACTTTATTACCTTCAGTATCTACAGATACTACTTTAATATCTGTGTCAACAAGGTCTGCAAGTTTTTTATCTCCTTCTGTCGTAGCTATAACAGTTTCGCCCTCTAAACAAAATAAAGCTCGACCAACTACGTGTCTATTACTAGAGCCGAAGATTAATTCAATACCTTTAGGTGGTTGCCATTGAGGATTACTTCGGCTAGCATTCATATTGCCGTGTTCCATAAACCACTCTGAACTCTGTAGAAGGTTTTGGGCTTTATCCCACGCTACTCCTTGAGCTGCGTCTAACGTTACGTTTAGCATTGAGAAGGTTATCTTGTCTATGGGTTGCATTTTGTACGTCGAATAGGGGTCTTTTAAACACATCATTCTATACAGTAAGTATAATTGTATAATAACTGCTATAAACGACTTACCGAGACCGATTGAGCCCGAAAGGATAATGGTATTATATTTTGTTGTTAGGTTATCTGGAAAAATGT